>JAQUQK010000012.1 GCA_028716125.1 Thermoplasmatota archaeon
TAGCCGTCAACTGCCACCGAGTATGAGCCGTATGCAGTAAATGAGCTAAGCGAAAACTCTGCCGATGCGGCAGTCACTGGATCCAAATTCACGGCATCCGTGGCATTTTTTCCACTCGCATCCTTTATCACCACAGTAAGGTATGCCGTGGGCGGAAATGGTGCGCCCCCTGCAATCATTCCCAGGGAAATCTGCACCTTAACGGACTGCGCTCCCTCGTCCACCGGGAACGAGTATGTCTTTGAATGCTGCGGCGCGGAAACGAACTCCTCGTAGCTCTTCGAATAGTTCTCGTGCGGCGCGCTGCCGCCTCCGAATATGTCCCCTACACTTTCAAGGCATCCCGAGAACGCCGCGCAAGCCACCATTCCTGCGACCAATACTGCAAACATTTCCTTCATTTCATCACCTTTTTCACTCCATCTAATTGTTTCTTGCCTATATACACTTTCCGCGCATTTTGACGAAAGCCCGTCAAAGAGAATGATTTGAAAGACTTGATAGAGACTAGAAAGACAACTCTCCCTTGCGCAGCGCTTCTACCGGCGATAGCTTTGCCGCCATTTTTGAGGGAACAAATGCAGCTAGCAGGGAAACTCCGATTGGAAGTATGAAAGTTATCAGCATAGTGAACGGCGTTATCGCAAAGCCGACTTGCAGCTGGGTTCCGGATATGAAGCCAACGCTCAGGCCGTACCAGCTGACAATAGACATTACTAGCGCCGCAATTCCTATGCCTATCGCCCCGCCTGCACCCCCGATGAAAATCCCCTGCCAGAGAAACGTCCACATGACCGTCCGGTCGCGGGCGCCAAAGGCCTTGAGCGCACCTATTTCCCTGGTCTTGCGCATTACTATGGATTCCATCACATATTTTATCGCCATTCCGGCGAGCACCAGTATCACGAAAATCGTGCCCCATATCATCAGTACGCCCGTGTCCTGAAGAGTGCCGGATGCGAACACCACCACGTCGTGCCATGAATACGCCTCATTTTCCCCCACTGCCTGTTTTATTTTGTCCCTGACCTTGTTTGCATAGCCGATATGGTCAAGATTGTTTGATGGCTCCCGTGTATCGACTATTATGGTGTCGCCCATGTTTTTGTCAACATTAAAGTACATCGTGCCTAAATACTGGTCAAGCGGGGTTCCGGTGGCGCTTCCGTAGCTTTTTATCTCGCGCAGGCAGTCGTCAGGCATGAACCACATCAGCGTGTCCATCATGGATATGCCGGTGGAATAGAATCCTATGACCTGAACGCTTATGGTTCCCACCTGCGTTCCCTGGGTGCTGAGCGTGAAAGCTATGGATATTATGTCCCCTATCTTTACTCCGTGCTGCGCCGCAAGCGCCGAGCCGGCAACGACCGGGTAAGGCGGGTCGTTCGGCATTTCCCCTGAATATCCCATATTTTGCCCAAGCATCTCGCCGCTCGCCGACCACGGGGAATGGTGGCGCAAATAGTCCTTGTCCTGCTCGAACCACGACCCTTCGATGACCTTTCCTGCCAGGTATTCCTGCAGGATGTCTTCCTTCAGGTCCAATCCCTGTATTACCACGCCGTCGTAGCCGTGCCCCACGTTGTATGATCCCTGACACGTGACGCGCACCGACGCCTCGTATCCCGTCTCTTTCTCTATTTTATCCCCGATCTCGCCGGCATTCGGCATTGCTTCCTGCGCTCCCAGGCAGGCCCTGATGCTGGTGCCGGGGTTTGCCACCATCACGTCCCCTGTAAGAGTTTCCCTGAATGCATCCGTGAGGACCTGGTTGAGATACTGGTTGTAGCCGTTCTGCAGCATGAATGCGCCCATGGTCAGCCCGATTACTACGACAATGGTGAGGTATATCTGCTTGTGGTCTTTTATCTCGTCCCAGGCGAATCTTATAGGAAGACTTCTCAAATTATCACCCAAACTATTTCAAAGTGCAAGCTCGCCGACCCTTAAAGCCTCTACCGGCGAGAGCTTTGCCGCCCGCTTGGCCGGTATTGATGCGGCGATAAGCGAAACTCCGATTGGAACTGCAAAAGATGCAAATAGGGTTAACTCCGTTATCACGAAATCTATCTTTAGCTGGGTTCCGCCTACGAACCCTATGCTCAGCCCATACCAGCTGACGAGGTTCATGACCACAATTGCCAAAACGATCCCAAGGATGCCGGAAGAAACACCTATGAATGCGCCCTGCCAGAGGAATATATTGAGGACGGTCCTGTCCCTTGCGCCGAAGGCCTTGAGAGACCCTATTTCCCTTGTCTTTCGCATTACTATCGAATCCATGACGTATTTTATGGCAAATCCCGCGAGGATTAGCGTTACCGCCATAGTTCCCCAAAGCATGACTGTAATCGTGTCTTGCATGGTGCCGCTGGCATAAACAATCAGGTCATGCCATGTGTATACAGTATATCCCGGTACCGCGTCTGAAACTTTCGAGCCGATGCTGTTTGCATGGCTTATTGGATCAAGCTTTTCTATGGCGTTGCTTTCCGGCGTCTTTACGATTATGACGTCGCCGATGTTCTTATTTACCTCGAAGGAATAAGCGTTTATGAACGTGTCCAAAGCGGTTCCTGTCTGGTTTCCATACCCTTTGAATTCCCTGACGCAGTCGGCAGGCATGAACCATACAAGGCCATCCAGCGCCGGAAGGCCGGAATTGTATATGCCTATGACCTGCACGTTTATTGACGCTATGGAAGTGCCCTGCGAACTTACTGTGACTGGCATGCCCAGCACCGTGCCGAGTTTTATTTTGTGGTTGTCGGCCGTCGCCTTCCCCATTATTATCGGATATGGCTTGTCGTTGGGGTTCGGCTGCTCGTATGAAACGCTGCCCACATAAGGAATTGAGTAGTTTCCTACTATGGTGCCCGAATCCACCTTGAATCCTTTGTGGTGGTTGAGGTAATCGACGTTCTCATCGAACCACGTCCCCTCGATTATGTAACTTTTTATCTTCTCGATTTCCGGGTCGCACTTAAGGTCGATTCCTTGGAGCAAAGCGCCGTCATATCCTGAATTATTGTAATTGTATGTACCGGCCCCGGAAATTCTCACGGCCGTCTTGTATCCCGTCTTTGCGGCGATTTCGTCGGCAATCTCCTGTGCGTTGTCAAGCTGCGGGCAAGTTCCGTACATTGAGCGGATCGATTGCTTGTCGGCAAGAACGCAGACATCGGAAGTAAGCAATGTCTTTGTGGTATCGCTTACGACCTGCATCATGTACTGCTGATATGCATTAGCAAGCATGAAAGAAGTCATTGTAAGGCCGATTACGATTATTATGACGGCATATATGTTCTTGTGGTCCTTTATTTCTCCCCGCGCCATCATGCTTACTACTGACATCTTATTTACCCCTTAACTGCCGGAAATGAAAACACGGCTCGGCGCTGTTATAGCAGAAAGAAAAGAGCAAAAGGCAGTTTCGATATCAGACTGCGTATTTTGGCACATTAACTTCGTCGCCGACTATTTGTCCATCCTTTATGCGTATGATACGCCTCACATAGTCTGTGGCCTGCTTCGGATTGTGGGTGATGATGACCACGGTCACGCCGTGCTGCTCATTCATCTTCTTTAAAATTCCCATTATTTCATCCGAGCTCTTTGTGTCCAGCGCGCCAGTGGGCTCGTCGGCGAAAATTATCGTCGGGTTGTTTATGAATGCCCTTGCAATGGCGACGCGCTGCTGCTCTCCTCCCGAAAGGTGAACGCCCTTGTGGTCTGCGCGGTGAAGGATTCCCGTTTCCTTGAGAAGATCCTTTGCCCTTGCCTCAAGCTCGGCGCGCGGGTATCCTGCGATTATTCCTGGAAGCATTACGTTTTCCATGACCGTAAGACGCGGTATGATGTTGTAGCTCTGGAAGACGAATCCCATGTTCCTTCCGCGGAAAGTTGCGACTTCTGCGCCGGTGACCGCCGCCATGTCCCTTCCGTTGATTATGACCTTGCCGGAAGTCGGCCTGTCAAGGCAGCCCATCATGTGAAGCATTGTGGATTTTCCCGAGCCCGAGGGGCCGAGGATTGCCGCGAATTCGCCCTTTAATACCTTAAGAGATGCGTTGTTTAGCGCATAAACCTTGTTCTCATACTGGCCGTAAATTTTGCTGACGCCCTGCAGCTCGACGACGGTTTCTTTTTGCCCATTGTTGCCGGTTGTGGGGCCCGATGAGATGACTACTTTTGTCTTCTGATAAGATGCAGGCGCAATCGTTTGGGGCTTTTCTGGATTGCTTGGCTCCGCGGCTTTCGCCTGGTTTTGCTGCATTACCGGGGGCACTACTATCTTTACTGCTTTCTTTACTACTTGTGGGCTTTCTGCCATGGCAATCTGATGGGCAAATAGTTAGACGTTATAATAAGGTTGCGATTTGCGTTTCGGCTTTTGCCGAATGGCGGTTTTGCCCTCAATCCCAGAAGCGGCGGGTCCTTGCGTAGTTTATTTCCGCTTTTAAAATTGCCTTGAGGAATTCATACTCGTCATCATAGCGCGCCTCTAGGATTCTCGAAGCCGTGTCCGGGCCTACGCCCCTTGCAGCCATCGCAATTATGGCGCGCTTGCCTGACGTTGCCACAAGCCCCGCGTTTCTCCGCAGGCGCTTTATGATTGCGTCCTCTTCGTCGGTCTTTGCTCCGCGTTTTAGAAGCTTCAATGAGTCGTCGTTCTCGCGCACGGCTGCAACCATCAGCGACTTGCACTTGGGGCATCTTGGGCGTTCGTCAATATTTGCTATCTTCGTGTTCCACTTGTGATGGCAGTTCACGCATGCCATGTCAACACGCTGCTCTTCAAGGCGGGATTTTAGCGCCGTAAGAATCGCGCGATCCGGCTTTTCAGGCGTTATCAGCTGCTTGCGCTGCTCGTATCCCGCAATTCCCATCGGCGACAGGCCGCAGAACTTGATTTCTATCTCCTTCTTCTTTATCTTGCCGAGCAGGATTTTTGCGCCCTCGATATCCATCTTTTCCCAAAGCACTTTCTTTAATGCCTCTTCGTAAAGCGGCATGCGCTCGAAAAGCCCGATGAGCCGGTTCATGCTTATCCTGCCGAAATCTACGTCGCGGGAAAGCGCGCCGAACTTTCTGGCAACGTGGACGAGCATCCAGCGAAGGGTTGAAGAATTGCGAAGAACGATCTTAAGGAGATCCTCTATCGAATCCGGCGAAAGTTGTGTCAGGTAGTCATGTATCAGTTGCGGATCTATTCCAAGCGGAGTTTCGAATATAATCCTGTATGGATCGGTCTGAACACCGATGGAAGAACCCATTCGCGCCGTCATGAGTGCGCCAAGAAGCTGGCCGATTGTCTCGTTTACCTTGTTGCCGACGCAGGAATTGACGACAACTATCTTCTTTCCGCCAACGCCTTCGCCCGACTCTATTGTGATTGTTCTGTCATCAGGAACAGGGAATTTCTTTTTCTGCTCTCCCACATATCCGCGTATCGCTTCCTTTGCGGCGGCGTTTCCAGGATACTTTTCAAGTTCCATATGGCGGCGGAGTCGTCCTACTTCCTGCGCAACTTCGAATGTCACGGGCAGTTCCTCGCCCACCCATGAAGGTATTGCGCCCATGTCAGAGCAGGGCTGAACCATCACGCGGTCTTCGCGGGAGTCTACCACTTCCCACGACCTTCCGCGCATTATGAAACGGGCTCCTGGGAAACCATAGTTCACAACAAAAGATTCGTCGAGAGTTCCAATAAATGCATTTTCTGCAAGGTCGAGTACGCGGTAAGTCTTCTCGTCCGGAATCATTGATATGTTGTCGTAGAAATACATCATCCCGGATTTGCGCTTTCCAAACTTGATGCCGGACTTTATCGCCCCGTTCTCCATCATTTCCTCGACTTTTGCAACCTGTTTATGGTGGCCGAGGTGGGATTCCATCGCTTCCATGCGCTCCTCGTAGGTTCGCCCTTCGGTCTCCATCCAGATTATGCGCTCTTCTGCAAGCTGGCGAAGGATTGCAAGGAATTTTTCTGGCGCTAAGTTTCGGAATGAGTAAACGCGCTTGAAAATTGCGAAAACTTCCGCGGCGTTCTGCTCTCCGGCCAGGGAAAACGCGGCAATCTGGTTTGCGAGAACATCGTTCGGGCATTCACGGATGCGCAATGGCTCCAATTCTTCATGAAGCGCCATCTTTGCCGTGACCATCGATTCGAGTATGTCGTCGGTGTTGGTGGCGATAATCGCCGCCTCGGAAACGCCGCCTACGCGATGCCCCGCCCTTCCTGCGCGTTGGATAAGCCTCGTGACCTGGCGCGGGGAATTGTACTGAATTGTGAAATCTGCGGAACCGACGTCTATTCCAAGTTCCAGCGAAGACGTGCAGATAAGCCCCTTGAGTTTTTCGGTCTTGAACTCGTTCTCCATCTGCATGCGCACTTCTTTCGAAAGCGAGCCGTGGTGTATTCCTATCGGAAACTTTTCGTCTAAAAGATGGAAGCGCGCGGCCAATATTTCAGCGCCATCGCGCGTGTTGACGAAGAAAAGCGTCGACCTGTGGCTCTCTATAAGTTCCTTGCACCTGCGGATTGCACTCGACGATTGTGCGTCCGCAAAAGTTTTTTCCATTATCTCAAGGTCTTCCTTTTTTTGTTCCGGCATCTCGACGTGGATTTTTAGCATCTTGGCGACAGGGACTTTGATAATTGAGATTTCCCTTCCGACGCCAGCAAGAAATGCGCCCACTGCATCAGGCGTTCCAACAGTTGCAGAAAGCCCGATGCGCTGGAATTCTTCTCCCTTTAATGCAACAAGGCGCTCCATTGCAACGGCCAATTGCGCCCCTCTTTCATCCGTGGCAAGCTCGTGGATTTCGTCGATGACCAGGAATTTTACGTGCTTAAGATGTTCCCGAAGGCGCGAGCCCAGGAAAAGAACCTGCATTGTTTCCGGCGTCGTGATAAGCATGTCTGGCGGATTGCTTGATTGGCGATTGCGCTCCTTTTGTGGGGTGTCGCCGTGACGGACTGCGACCTCGATTCCAAGCTTTTCACCCCATTTTACCAGGCGCTCCATCAAGTCACGGTTGAGGGCGCGAAGCGGTGTGATATAAATTATTGAAATCCCCTTGCCCTTGGATTCGTGGGGCTCGTTAAGGTATTTATGAAAAACTGGCAAAACCGCGGCTTCTGTTTTTCCCATTCCAGTAGGCGCTATCAAAAGGGTGTTTTTCCCGGCGAGAATTTCAGGTATTGCCTTTTGCTGGGGGTCGGTTGGCGCAAGTATCTCTTTTTGGGTCAGGATGTCCCGAATGCGCTTGTCTAAGAGGTCGAAGGCGGATTTGTGCATCTCCATGGTATCGGCAAGAAGCTTAAAATTGATGTTGAACGGCACCTTTTCTTTTCTTCTGTATGGTCGCTCCCTTTCGGTCGCTCCCGCTACAAGAAAAGAAAAGCTTCCGCCGACCAAAAGAAAAGAATTTTTGATTTTCAACAAAACTTAAATCACGTTTACCGTTCCACCTGTGTGATAAACATGATGCCAAAAATTTTGGTTTGCGCAATAGCTGTCGCCTTCCTGGCGGCGGGACTTGCTGGATGTATAGGCGGAACTGATAGCGAAATGAGTGCTTCCGCCGGAGTAGACGTCTTCAAATGGACTTCGAAAATGAAAGATGTCGCTGGAGACCACGTAATGGTTCCTCTGGATGCGGAGTCCATAGTCGCGGCAGTTCCTTTTGCAATGGCTGGCGAGAAAAAGTTATCAATACTTTCAAGTCCCCTCAGCAAGCCAGACATTCTTTTATCTCCCGTCGCGTTCAACAGCACGCCCTCCGAGATTTCGGTAGAGGCGGCGCTTGCTGGCTGGGAGCAGAGCGATGGCGCGATAGTAGTTTCTGACTATAAGCAGTCCGTAGTATCCGCTCCGCTGGCATCTTTCCTCGGAGTCCCGCTTTTGATAAATGACGGAAAGACGGACATATCTGCGCCGATGAAGGCGCTTGGAGTGAAGGAAATATTGTGCGTCGATGAACTGGCGGCGCTTGAAGGCTTCGCAGCGGATTCGATAAAACTCTCTGAAGTGAATGATCTTGTCGCCGACGTCGCAAAGGCGAATGGAAAAAACATCTCTTACATCGCACTTACCGCAACTGACGACATATCCGAAGAGCACCCCGGCGTAAAGGGACTTAGCGCAATGGCCGCGGTTCTCGCGTCATACCACGGCGGAATAGTGGTGCAAAGCGACGAGTTCAGCCTTGATTCGAAGGCGAGCGATTCGAGCGAGGGCGCAGAGAAAAGCAACGCCATAGGCGAGTTGATTAAGTCAGCAGTTAAGAAAGAGGCAGGAATGCTCTCCTCAAAGGGATTCAGCCCGCAGTATCTTGCGATAGTCGGATGCCCGACGACAGTCACGCCGATGTTCGAGATGGACGGCGACTACATGCATGCAATAGATTCATTTTACGGCGACCTTGACGATGATATGGATACGATAGAGCTTGCGGTGGGAAGGTTTGTGACAATCGACCTTAACGATGCGCTTGACCTGTTTGCGCGCACCGCAAACTACCAGAAATACCTTGATACCCATGTTTCGCCATCGCAATTAAACACCGTTTTCGGCGATTGGAAGCAGACGGCAGGATTCATATATGGCCACGGATTGCTTGAGCCGGCTTGGCCCAACACAATGATAAATACAGAGATGACGACAAGAATGGACGGACAGTTCACAACAATGACAATGGCTGGCGCTCACCCGGACGTGCCCGGAGTAGACCAGGCAATATGGGAGGCTTCAAACCTAGTTTATCTGCTGGTTCACGGCTCGCCCAGCGGGTATTCCTGCACAGAAGGCGCTCTTGGACCAACAGGGGCAGACATACGTGAATGGAACCTTGGACCAACGGTAGTTTATGCGTCAACGTGCCTCACGACCAAGCTCGTTGGCGAAAAGATTGCAGATAGCTTCTCCCTAAATTTCTTGCACGCAGGAGGCATTTGCTATGTAGGCGCTGACCAGCCGTCTTCGGACAGCTTGGTGATGATTCCAGAAGCGATGCCTGCAAACGGCTGCGACCGCCTTGGAGAGATATTCATCGGGCACCTTATCCACGACAACATGGATGTGGGAACGGCATTCAAGGTCTCAAAGAACGAGTTCCTTGCGGAGACAGGAAACTACTACACATGGTATGAGTACGTTCTCTACGGAGATCCTGCGCTGAACCCATACGAGCCGTGCAATAACGGTTAAAGAAAGGCAGGCTTTTTCTATCATTTTTCGCTTTTAGATTAAATCCGGGTCAATTCCACAAATCTTGGTCATTTCCTTGTGCAATTCTTCCATTCTTCGCGCCGCATCTTCGAGTCCTTTTAGGCGCAGCTTCTTAATCGGGATTTCTATCGGCTCTTTCGCCCATCTGCCTACCATGTTGTCTGCGTGCGCCACTATCTTTTCTTCAAGCGTGGTTGGAATGTAGTCTTTTGGCGGCAGCCCGTTTTTCACCGCTTCCTCTTTTGGAATGCCTGCGCCAATGTGCCGCTCGATTATGCTTACAATTTCCTGCGGAAGGCCAAGTTCCCTTGCAATTTGAGCACCGGCAACGGCATGGTCAATGCCATGCGTTCTTGATCTGCCAATGTCGTGAAGGATTGCGCCCGCTTCTATGATGTTTTCGTCCACGCTGTAGCCGTTGCGTTTTGCGGCAGCAGTCATCCTCAATGCGACTTCCTTTACTGCGGAAACATGCTTCAAGACGTCTTCCGGGCAGCCGGCGCCCTTCATTATTTCGAAGGCTTCATCTCGGCTGATGCTCTTGCCTTGCATATGTCGCACCTTTTAATGATATCATTGCAGCGGTTTTTCTGAACTGATTCGGCTTCTTTCAGCATTTTTATTGATTTTGAATTGTCGGCATGGATCATGGGCTTTTCGCACGCGGGACACTGGAACCCCATCGAATATGCCTTGTCGAAAGTTACCTTTACGCATTTGCCAGGGCACGTATAAAATTCGTTCATTTCGTGGTATTCGATTGTACTGTGTATGTCGCCTAGAATGCTTTTTTCCTTTTTGTATATTTCAAAAATCGCCTCGTCGAGCGTTAGGTACCAAGAGTACTGGACCCAGGGGTTGTTTTTTCCGGGAATCCGTATGTGCTCCTCAAGGTAGTTTGCAATTTTTGCGTCCCGCATTTTGTAAAGGACTTTATGCGTTTCCTTTTTATCCATAAAAGACGAGATTTTGCTGACAATCTCATCCTCATTTAATATTTTTTGATGGAGCATTTCAGTCATCATTATGCCTTTGGTTCCTGCAACTTTCATTATGTGCTCTTCCAAGTCACGGTCTTTCGTGGTCAGGTTGCAGTTGTGGTGAGGGTGCCTTTTTTCAACATATTCGATCAATCCAATTTTTTCCTTTCTGCGAACCAAATGATGCCTCCTTTGAAGTCAGAATATTAGAATAATATCATTTCTTATGTCCTGCTCGCAATGGGGTGTCCCTCGCCTTGCATATCTCGCATCTTTTGCCGATTTCGTCGCAGTGCATTTTCTGGATGCTTTCGGCCATCTTCAGGTTTTCAAGGGCAGACTTGTTTTCGTAATATGCCATTTTTTCGCCACATATTGGGCATCGGAAGCCTACTGAGTATGCATCGTCAAAAATCATCTTCATGCACTTCTTTTGGCAGCAGTAAAAATTATTGGTCTTCTCGTATTCAATTGTGTTGTGCAAGTTGTTTAGTATGTTCTCTTCCTTGTTGTATATCTCGAAAAGTGCGTTGTCGAGGGTGAGGAACCATGAATACTGAACCCAGGGGTTGCGCTTGTCCGGGATGCGGACCTGCTCCTCGATGTAATTTGCAACTTTTCCGTCCCGAAGGGCATACAGGACGCGGTGCGCCTCCTTTTTGTCGATGAAGGCGGAAATTTTTTCAACAATGTCGGATTCCTTCATCGGGCCCGACTCGAGCATCTGCGCCACCATCAAGCCTTTTGTCCCAGCAATCTTCAATATATGCTCCTCAAGATCCGGGTCTTGGGGGTTTATTTTTAAAGGTGGTTTGGCAGATTTTTTGGATCTGGCGCTAAGCTTTTTCGGCCTTGATGACTTTTTTGCCTCTTTCACAAGGCACTATAGTTTTGTTGCCCTTAAAGTTTTTCGTGAACTGCTTTCCGGAAAAATACCGGTCCAAAAACATCGCAAGCGCAGCCACTTCGCTGTGAGGCTGGTTGCCAACCGCCACGTTGAAGTCTGCTAGATTGTAAACTTCCTTTGGCACCTTCTCCGCGCCGACGACCACCATAAGGTTTTTTGATTCCTTCGCGCGCTCCAGTATATGGGGCATCACGTCGTCAAGGCGCTCGCCATACATTGTCAGGTGCGCTATCGCCCCGCCCTCGCGCTTCCACTTGCGCATTTCGGGAAGCCATTTCACTCCCGTCTTTACGGAAAAGCGCCCGCCAAAATTGCGCGAGACGGCGTGCAGGGTTTTCTCTATCTTTTCATCGGGGGTGTCTATCATTATGCCGCTTGCGCCAAACGCCCTTCCGACGAGGCCGACGTGCGTCGTTATCCTCTTGTCCCTCTCCGGGCGGTGGCCTATCCTCATTATAATTATCGTAAAATCACTCCTTTAGCGTCTTTTCTGGATTCGCGGCAATTTTCTGCATGCCAATTACGCAGGAAGCCCATTGAATGTATGACTTGACTCCGGCGCGAAGCGCTGGCGTGTCGGGCGTCTCTATCTCTATTTTCACCTCTGCGCCTTGCCTGGAAATTATTGTTTTTGTATCCGGTATGTCCTCGGTTTCAGGCGCAAGCGCTTTTTGGAATGCAACGGCTTTTGCAGTCGAGCCGAATGAAAAATTAAGAGATGCTTTTCTTTCCGCCATGAAAGTCAGCGCTTGGGTCACTTCTTGCTTCCGAATGCCGCGGGCTTTACTTCCTCGACCGCTATTCCAGTCAGTTTCTCGCGTATGAAGTTCATCTGGGTACGCATTGTTACTGCGTCGTATTCCAGGATCGGCGAATCGGAGATCAGCGTGACGTCTATTCCTTTTTTCAGCAGGAATTCCGCGAATGCGGCATAGTTGAGGTCGGACTTCTTTATCGGAACGTGGTTGATTTCCTTGCCGTTCTTGTGGATGACCCCGCTCATGTGCATGTAGTAATTCTTGAGCTTCAGCGGCTTTAGCTTTTCTATAAGTGCTTCGAAGTCGGCGATTTCCTTTAGCGCGCCGTTTGTCCTGGCGTGGTAATGCGCGAGGTCTGTCACCGGTACTGCGCCTTCGATTTCCTGGCATATCTGGATGACTTCGTCAAGGTCGCCCAATATTTCGTCGTCACCGGAATTCTCTACGCCAAGCAGGATCTTGATTTTCTTTGAGTCCCTGAACTTTGCGATTTTGTGGACGTTCTTGAGCGCCATTTTCATCGCTTCCGCGCGGCTGGACTTCATGAAAAATCCAAGGTGGAATACGAGTATTTCCGCTCCGATCTTGTGGGCGTAAATCATGCTGTTCTGGATTGTTTCGATGCTGCTCTTGACCGTCTGCTCGTCTGCAGCAAGGCTGGTGTAGTATGGGGCATGCACGGTGACGTGCACTCCTGCCTGCTCTGCAAGCACCTTTATGCTCTGCGCCTCATCGTCCTCTATTTCAGTGCCGTGGGTAAGCTGTATCTCAAGCGCCTCAAGCCCCATGTTGTGGGCATAGACGACAGTTTCCTGTATCGTCCTCGCCTTTGCGGAAACGGGCATTCCTGCAAATCCAAGAATAATCTTGCATTCCGGAAGCACAATCTTTGGCTTCTTGCCCTTTGGCTCCTCTTCAGCCTTGTGCACATGGGCCGCAGGCGCTGCAGCGGCCTTTACCGCCTTTGGCTTGTGAGATGCACTTTCCAGCTTGTGGGCTTCGTGGTGGGCAGGCTTTTGCGCGCTTGCTTTCGGCTTGTGCTCCTTTATTTCCGGCTTGTGTGCCGGCGCATGGGCATGCTTGTGCTCTTTCTTTGGCTCCGGCTTGTGGATTTTCTTTTCTACAGCTTTCGGCTTTTGCACTTTCTTAAGCACCGGCTTTGCATGCTTTGGCTTTGCGGGCTTTGCCGCTTTTGCTGGCTTCGCCGGTTTCTTTGCAGACGTTTTGACTGGTTTTGATGACATGCGAATTCTCCGTTTGACCGAGAAAAGAGATTTTAGCAGAGACACAATTTGAATATGGCAGTTCTCTTAATTAACCTTTTACCTTTGATATTACTTCCCTGACGATTTTTGCCGCAAGCATGCTTGTGTTGCCATTGTCGTATGGCGGGCACACTTCCATTATGTCAAACCCAACAAGCCGTGGCGCTATTGCGTCTATGACTTTCAGGACGTCATAATCATGCAGCCCGAATGCCTCTGGAGTTCCAGTGCCTGGCGCGTACGCCGGGTCAATCCCGTCTATGTCAAGAGTGAAATATATCTTGCGCTTTCCGGCGCGCTTCACGGCTTCGGCTATCGCCTTCTCGATGCCATTCTCCCATATCCAGTAGGAATCGCGGTAGAACAGGCTGTCGCGCTTTGCGTCCTCCATCTCCTCAAGGCATCCTGAGCGTATGCCGAGGACTGCAATGTTTTTTGGGCCGACGAACTCGGAACAGCGGCGCATTGCGCATGCATGGTTGTTGCGCTCGTCGTCGTATTCAAGGCGGTAATCTATGTGTGCATCTATCGAAATCACGAAAATGCCCTTCGCATTCTTTCCAAAGCCGGCAATTACGCCTGGAGTCATCGAGTGCTCCCCGCCGAACATTATTGGGAACTTGCCAGCGGAAATTATTTTCTCCGCCGCCTTTCTTACTTCTTCCACTGCTTCTGTCGGGGACTTTGCCGAAATGTCGAGGTCACCCATGTCGTGGATCTTGCTGTTCTTGATGTCAAGGCCAGTGCGTATGTTGTACGTCTCTATGTTCCAGGCTGCATTCCTGATTTCATTTGGCGCATAGCGCGTGCCGAAACGGAACGAGCAGGTCTGGTCATATGGCGCACCGAAAACAACGAATTCCGCGTCGTCGAACGAGGCTTCGGCGTCTGCAAAATAAGAAGGAAAATCCCGCATCGATTTGCGCATGGATTCACTCTTCGGCCCGAAAAATTAGGCCTTGGAGACGATCTTTCTGCGGCCCATTGAAGTGTAGTACAGGACTTCCTTTCCCGCCGCTACGAATTCCTTAAGCTCTGCGGGAACTTCAAGCTCGAAAGTCTCGAATGATTCAACGTCCATGAGCTGGGCGGTTGTCTCGCCGAGCATCGTAAGGACTTGCGCCCTGCGCTTGTCAATCATCGGTATCTTGACCTTGTGCTTTACCGGGTGGACTACGGACTTGCGCGCGCCCGTGAAAACGCCGAACGCCTCTATCCTGGACTTCGCTTCTCCGTGCTTTCCTGGCTTGGATGTATCGATGCTCATAATCTGGCACGGCTCATCGTCAATCATGACGTATTTGTTGACCCTGAGTTCGCCGACTTCTGCCATCGTCCATTCGCCTTCGCTCTCTGACATGTTATATCACCAAATTCAATCCGCCAATGAGAATAAATATATATTGGCGCGCCTGACCCTGTATCTATATATGTTAAAAATAGTTTGCGTATGTAAGTCCCGCAGTTCCAAAGCATTGCCAAAATTACAGACACAATTATCTACGAAAAATCCATTCACCGGCCATGGACGGGCTAGGCTCAACTGGCATTGGCGACATGCGCTCGAGGATTACCTCTGCGCTGTCGGACAGGGGTACGCTTGCCCAGCCTGATGCCGTCGAGGAGATAATTTCCAGCAAAAACCCGGAAGAATACCTGCGCCGGATATTGACGATTACGGAAATGCCGCTTTTCCTTGACCGGAACTTCCTGCAAAAGCTCGACGGGATGCCCGGGAATGGCATGCAGGCGCAGGTTCTAATTCCGCCCCCGCAAATTCCAGCAGCACCATCGCCAATTGTGCCGCAGCCACAAATTGTTGAAAATCTACAACCGCAGATTCAGCCCGCGCCCCATGCAGCGCTTGCTCGGCCATCCGCCCCCGGCCCTGCGGTTTCAGGCGGGATAATGCGCATGTCGCCAAACTTCTCGCCGATGGCGCGCGAAATCGATGCAGATATTCGCATTTTAAGGGACGTCACGGGAAATCTTTCTTGCACTGGCACGATCCAGGATTTCGTAAATTATTTCCGCGACAGATACAACCGCGTCAAAACACTTCTGCGCGAAAAGCCCTCTCTCATGGGAGCGGCGCCCATAAAAATCCTCACAAAAATGAAGAGCGCCGACGAAGTCAAATTAATCGGCATGGTAAACGATGTGCGCACTACGAAGAACGGCCATGTCATGGTTACACTTGAGGACGAAACCGGAAGCATCAATGCGCTTGCGCCAAAAAGCGACCCGAAAGTGCTTTCGCTGGCATCGGGGCTTGTAAAGGACGAAGTTGTCGGAGTTCTGGGCAAGTTCGGCGGAGGCGGAGACCTTTTCATCATGAAGGACGTTCTTCGCCCCGACATATCGAACACCCGCACTGAACACAGGTCGGATGCGCCGATCTATGCCGCTTTCATTTCAGACGTCCACGTCGGAAGCGATACTTTCCTGAAAAACGAGTGGAATTCTTTCATAAACTGGCTCAATGGAAACGTCGGAAGCCCGCGCGAAAGGGAAGTAGTTGGACGAATAAAATACCTGATAGTCGCAGGCGACCTTGTGGATGGAATCGGAATATACCCGCACCAGGAAGAGGAATTGGAAATCCACGACATATATGCCCAATATGAGGATTTTGCGAAGAAAATGGAAGACGTCCCGGAACACATCCACATAATACTGCAGCCCGGCAACCACGATGCCGTAAGACTCGCAGAGCCGCAGCCCGCTTTCCCGGATGAGATAAAGAAACTGTTCAAGCGCGGCAACATAAGTTTTGTCGGAAATCCCTGCACTTTTTCGATTCACGGAGTTGAAGTCCTTTCATACCACGGCAGGAGCATGGACGACCTCATCCCGACGCTCAAGCTTAGCTGGCATGACCCGGTTTCGGTAATGAAGCACGTCCTCCAGCGCAGGCATCTAGCGCCAATCTATGGCGGAAAGAACCAGCTTGCGCCGGAAAGCGCCGACCACATGGTAATTGAGCGCGTTCCCGACATATTCGTCACCGGACACATCCATGTCAGCAGCATAGACTCGTACCGCGGAACCCTCCTTATCAATGCATCCGCCTGGCAAAGTCAGACGCCGTTTCAGGCGATGATGGGCATAAAGCCCGATCCTGCTAAGGTTGCGCTTGTAGACTTGCGCACGCTCAGATACACGGTAAAGAATTTCGGTGAATCCGCATGAACGAACTGTCCTGCGACGTTCTTGTTGTTGGCGCCGGGCCTGTCGGCTCCTTTACGGCGCGAAAAATTGCGGAAAAAGGATACAAAGTTATTCTTGCCGAAGAGCATGAAAAAATCGGCGAGCCTGCGCACTGCACCGGGCTTGTCACCCCGCGCGTCCTTGAAATAGCGGGCATTGGCAGGGAAGTCATACAGTCGGAAATTTACGGCGCAGACATCCATTCCCCAGACGGCACGATTCTGCCTGTTCGCGGAAAAAGGATTGAGGCATTTTCAATAGACCGAATTGCATTCGACCGGACGCTTTGCGAAATGGCCGCAAATGCAGGCGCAGAGATTCTAACTGGCACAAGGATTTCGGATTGCATAAGAAAGAACGGAAAAGTTTCCGCAACCGCAAAGCCCGGTGAAGAAAAACGTGATATTACCGCAAAATTAGTAATCGGGGCGGATGGCGCATTTTCCGCAGTAAGGCGCAGCGCGATGATCCGCGAGCCAACCGAACTTCTCTATGGATACCAGGCGGAATTCGAAGGCGTAGAACTTGACGAAAGCAAAGTGGACGTTTTCCTTGGAAATGGGATTGCACCAGGATTTTTTGCGTGGGTCGTTCCAGCGGGAAAAGGAAAAGCAAGGGCAGGGCTTTGCACAACGTCGCAGAAACCCACGGCAGGACAGTATTTCGAATCATTTGTCTCCCGACCTGAAGTAAGGCAATTGCTCAAAGATGGCAAAATCTCAAGAAAGATGGCGGGCGTAGTTTCTCTTGGCGCACCTAAAAAGACGCACTCGAACAATTTGATGATCGTTGGCGACGCAGCCGCGCAGGTAAAACCGACATCCGGCGGGGGGCTGTACACGGGGCTTGTATCTTCCGCAGAGTGCGCAAAAACCGCAATAGAAGCGCTAAAGGCGGATAACTTCACAGAAAATTTCCTGGCCAGATATAATATGCGCTGGCGGCAGGAAATTGGCAAGGAACTTGCGATAGGCGGATATTTCCGCACGGGCTTTAGAGGAATGCGCGACTCGACGATGAACAAGATATTTGAAAAACTCAACGACCAGGAAACTCTTGAAATAATTTCCGAATACGGCGACATAGATTATCCCTCAAAGGTCGGAAAAGAGGTACTGAAGAAAAAACCGGGGCTTGTGTGGCAGGCGCCCCTCGTTTTGTGGGACATTCTTGGAAGCAGATTGTAATTAAGCCAAAATTTCCAGGCCTTCTCCCCGGATGCGTTTTATGCTGATTTCTTCCAGCATTTTCTCAATTCTATGGACTTCCTTGCCAAGCGACTTCTTGTCAATGTATGCATAGCGACATCCGGGCGTTGAAGAAACTGCCATCGAAATTTTGCGCTTCAATTCATCGTCGCTTGCCCCTTCAATCTGATAGTCCGGCAGCATGTGGCCAAAGGAGATTTTCTTGTTTTTTGCCATGTCGGTTTGCCTTGGCGCATAGTGGCCTCCGCCAATCCCTATGCAGATTGGAGATTCCGCCAAAGGCAGGGAAAACGTAGAAACGAGCGCATTTGCGATGGCGCTACCTGCTTTTTCGTCATTCCATGCGGTTTCGTCGCTTCCAATCTCAATGAAAAAAACGGGCTTTTCCGAATATGGGCCGTGGTGGGTGACTTCGAAGGCAGCCGCAAAATCAAGCCCTTTTGCGGATTTGAGCAGTTCTCGCAGAGCGGCGGTCATAAGCGCCGGTGCGGAAGGGACGAGCATTTGAGATTTCCCGCCAA
>JAQUQK010000013.1:0-8298 GCA_028716125.1 Thermoplasmatota archaeon
CATATAGGCTCCTCCAAGTATGGGCAGCTGAACCCAGGTCATACGAGTTGGTGGATGATGGGGCGACTCCACCTGCGACTGTCAGCTTGTATAGATATGGGTTGGTGGTGCCGATGCCGATGTTACCTGCCTGGCTGATGAACATCCTTGTTTCAGCGGCCGTTGGATCCGTGGTGAATGTACTGAATGAAATTCCATAATAACTTGCAACATAGGTGGTGTTGACGCCATTAATAGTCTTCGACCCCAATATTCTCCCTTTGTTGTTGACATTAATATAAAAGGGATAGTTGGAATCGTATTGCTGGACAAGATCAGTATAATAACCCGAGGGGCTGGACGCTGTGGACAATCTCAACTGGCTGCTGTCGCTCGTTATTTCAAGTTTAGTAGCTGGATTCACAGTCCCAATACCAACATTTCCATTGTTCAGAATGGTTAGTCTATTTAAATTATTTGTCTTGAACGTCAGATTGTAATTGTCCGTCGTGCCTAAAGTACCGGTCGCAGCGAAGGCATTGCCACCTTGGACAAAATAATTACCAGGTACGAATTGCGAACCGGCGAGGTAAAGTCTTGTGGTTGAGACGTAACCAAGGGCATCAATGTTGGTGGAAGAGACGTTAACAGCATATATACGCCTCCATCTGGAAGAAATTGCACCCAAGTCCTTAGAATTATCAGTATTTGGGAAAAGATTGGAGTAAATGTACGATCCTCCGTTGGCAAACTGCATGGTAAGGGTGCCATTTGACGTCACATTCACCAAACCATCACCCGCGCTATAAATGCCGCTCTTGGTTCCGCTGTTCTCAAGCAAGATTGAGGGGTTAGCTGCCGTACCATTCAGAGCTCTAAACTGTGTTGAACTGACATAACCCGAGGCATCAATATTGCTCGAGCTGACATTCGAAGCAAATAGTTTGCGCCAGTAGAGTGAGCTGGAACCAAGATCATAAGCAGCATTCGTCGTCGGAATGATGTTGCCCGTCGAAGAGGCACCGGCAAAACCGATCGCTCTGGTTGTGAAGTAACCCTGGTCGGTAACTTGTTGCAAGTTCGGATTGGCTGTTACGACTTGCGAGCCGTTGACCCAGAGCTTTGTAGTAGAGACATAACCCAGAGCATCAATGTTCGTCGAGCTGACATTCTTGATGTAGAGCTTCCTCCAATAATTTGCAGTACCACCAAGGTCGTAGGAGTTGGTAGTTGATGGAGCGACTGAACCAGCGACTGTGAGTTTGAATAAATAGGGATTAGTTGTGCCGATACCTACATTGCCAGTACTATCAATTCTGACCTTTTCTGACCCATCAATTTGGAATGCATAATAGTTTGATGAATTGGCATTCCCATTGGGTACATCCATATTAAACAGTATCGGTTTTTGATACCCATCAAGAGTTGTTCCCAATATACGGTTTCCCAATGAATCAGCTATTAAACTCAAATACTGTGACGTTTCTATAGTTGGTCGGGATGCTCGTATTTCCCCACTGGTTTCCAACTTCGCCCCTGGTCCTGTCGTCCCGATACCCACATTCCCATTGCTGTTCAATATAGTCAGTTTGCTCGATCCGCTAGTGATCAGCGTCAAATTGTTTGCATCCGTCGTCCCAATCGTACTCGTCACGCCAAACGCATTGCCTCCTTGTTTGTGGTACAAGCCGGAGATTGAAGTACCGCCGAGGTAGAGGTTGGTCGTCGAAACATACCCCAAAGCATCAATATTCGTCGAACTTACATTCTTAACAAATAACTTCCTCCAGTAATTAGAGCTGGAGCCAAGGTCATAGGTCAAAGTCGTGCGCGGCGTAATGGTGCCTCCGGCATTGATGTCGGCTAAGTAAGACGTGCTGGAAACGAAGACGTTGCGCCAAGCTATTCCGTTCACGCCAAAATCATACGTATTATTAGAAGAGGGATAAAAAGAATTATACGAAACTATCCCCGAAGAACCTACCCTGAATATCACTGCACCGTTTTGAATAAACCCTATATTGTTATCGGAATATGAATACAACCCGGTATTAGAATCACCTTGGAAGGTAATTGATGGCGTAGCAGCTGTTCCTGGGCCGGCATAAAACTTGGTGGATGAAACATACCTTAGCGCATCAATCCTGCTAGATGAGACATTAGTCGCATACAAACGGCGCCAGTAAAGCGAGCTCGAGCCCAAATCATACGAGTTTGTAACAGTCGGTATGATGTTGCCCGTGGAAGAAGCCCCAGCAAAACCAATCGAGTGGGTCGTGAAGTAACCCTGGTCAGTCACCTGCTGCAAGTTCGGATTGGCTGTCACGACTTGAGTGCCGTTAACCCAAAGCTTGGTCGTACTCACATAACCCAGAGCATCAATATTCGTCGAGCTGACGTTTTTGACAAATAGTTTGCGCCAGTAATTGGCCGAGCCGCCCAAATCGTATGAGTTTGTAGTGGACGGGGCGACAGAGCCAGCGACCGTAAGCTTGAAGAGATAGGGGTTAGCGACTCCTATGCCTACGTTGTCATTATTATAGAGATAACCATTAGCGCCATAAACGGAATAATTTTTAGTGCCCTTTCCAGCATCAGAATATAGGCCATAATTTATTCCAGCGCGAGCAACATTGGCAAAGGCATACATTGCATAACCAGCCCCCGTATCAGTCGGCGCGGTGGTCGTAACTCCTCCATAAATGCCTACACCAAATTTTGAAGTATACGATTTAGATATGCCAGCAATCCCGTATGCCCCTCTGCTAGCATCAGCAGCCCCCTCAACAACCAAACCCATATAACTCGTTAGATTTAATCCTGTTTGTCCTTGAGCTATACGCGAATTGGCATAGGAAAACTTAGTCATGTCTGGAATGCCCACGTACAATTTTGTAGAGCTCACATAACCCAAAGCATCAACGGCTGTCGTGCTCGCATACCGGGCGTACAAATGGTTCCAATAATTTGCAGTGCCACCAAGGTCGTAGGAGTTGGTAGTTGATGGAGCGACTGAACCAGCGACTGTGAGTTTATAGAGGTAAGGATTGGTGGTACCAATGCCGACGTTGCCAGTATTTTTTAGCGTCATTACAGCCGCATTGTTGGTGCCTAAGGTGAAGTCATAATTGTCTGCCGTACCAAGAGCTAATTTGGTATTATTTGAATAACCTACCATCAAATCCGCATTACTGACTCCAAAAGTCGTTCCGGCTCTTGTCGTGCCGCCGGCAAGGAATTGGAAGTTATGGCCCGAAGAATTGTTCTCAACGTAGAATCTGGAGTAACCGGTCGCATCGGTGGACTTAATTCTTACGCCTCCGGCTGCTCCATAAACATCAAGCATTTCGTAAGGGTTCACCGTGCCAACGCCAACCTTGCCCGCGCTGGTGATCACCAGACGGTTCGTGTTATTGGTTTTAAGGGCTAAATTATACGCATCGTTTGTTCCCAGTGTGCCGGTGGCGCTGAATGAATTGCCTCCCTGGACAAAGTAGTTGCCCGGCACGAACTGCGAGCCTGCGAGATAGAGTTTGGTCGTCGAAACATAACCCAGAGCATCAATATTCGTCGAGCTGACGTTTTTGACGTAGAGCTTCCTCCAATAATTTGCAGTGCCACCAAGGTCGTAGGAGTTGGTAGTTGATGGGGCGACTGAACCAGCGACTGTGAGTTTATAGAGGTAAGGATTAGTGGTACCAATGCCGACGTTGCCGCCGAAATAATTCTTAGCCGATGTATCAGCAATGTAAACGCCGTATTTGTTCGTAACTGTACCGGCTCCATCAATCGCAGCCATGTAATAGCCATAAAGATTATCAATCGTTCCGCCTTGGGCAAAAGGATAAATGCGCGCGCCATAGACATTGGTCGATACTCTACTCGTGGCGCCATAATGCCCGACTACGGCCGAAAGCCCATAAGAATTTGCAATGGTTCCTTGGTCTTCAGCCTGATTGCGTACGATATAACTATATACGCCTGACAAATTGCCCGTATCCACCACTCCGCTTTTAATGAGCGAAACAACCCTGCCATATAAAGCCTTGTTGGAATAGGTACCTGATACATCAGCTCTTCTTGTGAGGACTGCCGCGATTACTCCACTGTCCGAAGTCCCTGAGGCTGAATAATTTGCAATGGCCTGTCCTAAATACGCAGTGCCACTCGCATACACGTTCTGCCACGATTTAGTCACCGAGCCAAGGTCATATGCATTGTTCGACGTCGGCAATATGCTTCCGGTTGACGAAGCCCCGGCAAAACCAATCGAGTGGGTCGTGAAGTAGCCCTGGTCAGTCACCTGCTGCAAGTTCGGATTGGCTGTTACGACTTGCGAGCCGTTGACCCAGAGCTTTGTAGTAGAGACATAACCCAGAGCATCAATGTTCGTCGAGCTGACATTCTTTACGTAAAGCTTCCTCCAGTAATTTGCAGTACCACCAAGGTCGTAGGAGTTAGTGGTTGATGGAGCGACTGAACCAGCGACTGTGAGTTTGAATAAATAGGGATTTGTAGTGCCGATACCGACATTGCCGAGTGTTCCAACTCCTGTCGCCATTAAGATATTGTTCGTCGCAAAATCCAGGGTAAAAGGCGTTGCCAGAACCGAGCTCCCAACATCATTCAACCTCGTAAATACGAACTGATTATTATAATTTCTGAACATCATTGCCTTTTCATTATTTGCTCCAGAAGTGTTAACAAGCAGGAATTGGGCTGGATTGCCCGTGATGATTGTTCCCCGCCCGCTCTGATTGGCATAAAGGGATGCTAAACTGGAATAGGTTGATGCTTGAATTATTTGATCGCCGTTCACCTGTAAGGTTGATAAAGGGTTGACCGTTCCAATACCAACATTCCCTCCGTTCAGGATCGTCAATCTGCTCGTGTTGTTGGTCTTCAACGTCAGGTTGTAATTGTCAGTCGTGCCCAAAGTGCCCGTCGCAGCAAAAGCATTGCCACCCTGGACAAAATAGTTGCCCGGCACGAACTGCGAGCCTGCAAGGAAGAGCTTGGTTGTTGAGACGTAACCCAAAGCATCAATATTTGTTGAGCTGACGTTGTTAACGAATAGTTTGCGCCAATAATAAGACGACGAACCTAAATCGTACGCATTAGTAGATGATGGTCCAACATTGCCGGCAACAGTCAACTTGAAAGCATAAGGAGTTGTCAGCCCGATGCCAATGTTGCCGGTGCTTAAATTTCCATAAACAGAATTGCCGATGTTCAACTGGTTACTCGCCGTGGGAGACGTGGTCGAGGTGTAATACCCGATGATAATGTTGTTCGACCCGGTCGTTACGTTGCTGCCTGCCTGATAACCGACGAACAGATTGTTGGCGCCCGTGGTATTGGCATAACCGGCGTTATAACCAAGTATCGTGTTGTTATCCGATCCTGTTTGTGCGCTATAGCCAGCTTGGTAGCCCAAGTAAACTCCGTTTTGGTTGGCATATTTGGCCGTGCCTACAGCTGCATTATAGCCGATAGCCGTAGTGTTCGTGGCTGAAGCATTATTAAAACCCGCATAGTAGCCCAGCGCGCTGTTATTCTCGCCTGTAGTATTGTAATACATGGTCATCTGACCAAAGCCTGAGTTTTTATTTCCGGAAGTATTGGAGTAAAGGGAGCGATAACCATTCGCGGTGTTATAGGAACCCGCTGTGTTGAAATAGAGGGATTGCAAACCACTCGCAGTGTTGTTCTTACCTGCGGTATTGGAATATAAGGATTTAAAGCCCAGCGCGGTATTATATTGAGAAGAAGTGGCGGTATACAAAGCCTGATAACCCAGAGCGGTATTGTAATCGCCGTTCACAGCCGCAGTTTTCAAAAGTCTGCCGGCGTCCTCCCCGCCAAAGAAGTTGAAAAGAGCAGAGGAAGCAAAGAGAATATTCTTGCCTCCTTGCATGTAGTTGGAGGTTGCATCTATGTTCACATTCCCCGCTACATCCAGCTTTTGAGCAGGGTTGACCGTTCCAATACCAACATTCCCTCCGTTCAGGATCGTCAATCTGCTCGTGTTGTTGGTCTTCAACGTCAGGTTGTAATTATCCGTCGTGCCCAAAGTGCCCGTCGCAGCAAAAGCATTGCCTCCTTGGACAAAATAGTTGCCCGGCACGAACTGCGAGCCTGCAAGGTAGAGCTTGGTCGTTGAGACATAACCAATCGCATCAATATTAGTCGAGCTGACGTTTTTGACGAACAAATTGCGCCAGTAGTAAGAGCTCGCGCCCAGGTCATACGAGTTTGTTGTAGACGGTGCAATTGTGCCGGCGATTGTGAGTTTGAAGAGGTAGGGATTATCAGTTCCTATTCCGACGCTGTCTCTGTTATATAATATTCCACCATCCCCTGAATATACGGAGTAATTTTTGGTTCCGTTTCCAACATATGTATATAGGCCATAATTTATTCCAGCATGAGCATTATTGGCAGCGGCATATACGGCATAGTTTGCCCCGGTATCAGTCGAACTGCTAACCGTTGCTCTCCCATAAGCGCCTACGGCGAACTTCGAGCCATAAGACATGCCCGCGGAAAAAGAGCCGTATGCACCTCTGCTGGCATCCGCTACCGCCTCAATCGCTAAACCTACATTACTCGTCGAATTCAATCCTGATTGCCCTTGAGCTATGCGCGCCGTTGCAAAAGTAAACTTACTCATGTCCGGTTTGCCCACGAATAATTTCGTCGAACTCACATATGTCAACGCATCAATGCGAGTTGAGGAGACATTATTTACAAATATCCTATTCCAATAAGCATTCGACGCGCCGATATTGTAAGTATTGTTTGACCATGGATAAAAATTGCCAGCCAAATTAAGGTTTGTATCAATCCCCATGCGCAAAACACCACTTGTCGTGAAATCTATATTGTTCGCACCCGAAGAATAAATACCTGTGTCAGGATCGCCCTGGAAAGTGATTGTGGGTGCTGTTTGAGCGCCTAAACCTGCGATAAGTTTGGTTGTGGAAACATATGTGAGCGCATCAATCCTGCTAGATGAGACATTAGTCGCATACAAACGGCGCCAGTAAAGCGAGCTCGAGCCCAAATCATATGAGTTGGTGACTGTCGGGATAATGCTGCCTGTCGAAGATGCTCCGGCAAAACCGATTGCTCTGGTCGTGAAGTATCCCTGGTCCGTCACTTGTTGCAAATTCGGGTTGGCTGTCACGACTTGAGTGCCGTTAACCCAAAGCTTAGTCGTCGAAACATAACCCAGGGCATCAATGTTTGTTGAGCTGACATTTCTGACGAATAGATTGCGCCAGTAGTACGAACTTGCGCCCAGGTCATACGAGTTTGTTGTTGATGGAGCGACTGAGCCGGCAACCGTCAGCTTGAAGAGATACGGATTTGATGTGCCGACGCCGACGTTGCCTCCAAAGTAAGCGCCACCGTCCTTATCGATAAAAGCCTTTTCGATGCTGTTGTTCCTGAAGCTGGCCAGTTTGGCTCCAGTGGTAGTCAGGGCTGGAACATTATTCAGTACCACACCTACTGCGGAAGCGGTGTCCGCAGCCTGGCCGACCACATTTACAGGCGAGGCTGAATAGGAATAAATGCTGTTAGTGTATAAAGTCCCGCTATCATACCTTATGGCGCTCGACCCGCCGGCAGCTAACCCCACTACATTATTCCCATAGCGATATAGGCCGGAATCAGGATCGCTCTGGAAGGCAATCGACGGAGCACCGGCAGATCCCGAACCTGTAAACAGCCTGGTCGTCGAAACATAACCCAGGGCATCAACAGCAGTCGTGCTCGCATACCGGGCGAACAAATGGTTCCAGTAATATGAAGAGCTGCCAAGGTCGTATAAATTAGTTGTTCCTGGCCTATTTGTGCCATAAGTCGTCAAACCTCCAGTCATCATTGTGCCAGAGGCATAAACATTGCCCGTGCTTCCTTTAATTCTAAATCTGACAGTTTCTCCGCTAGCAGTGCCCTTGTTGGCATTAGGCTGACTGGCGATTGTATAGTTTGAAAGTGAATCAAAGAAGGTGTTGCCGTCTCCCCTGAGAGCCAGGAAACTCGGAACTGAAGTATCTTCAAGCAAGAAGAATGGATAGCTCCCTCTGACATGGAATGCGGTTAAAGGATTAGTGGTCCCAATACCAACATTCCCTCCACGTAAAACCGTGATCCTATTGGTGTTATTAGTCCTAATATTCAGGTCATTATTGTCCGTCAATCCGAGCGTACCTGTTGTGCTAAAGGCATTGCCGCCTTGGACAAAGTAATTGCCTGGCAAGAACTGCGAACCGGCGAGGTAGAGTCTGGTGGTTGAGACGTACCCCAAAG
>JAQUQK010000013.1:8398-18050 GCA_028716125.1 Thermoplasmatota archaeon
GCCGTACTGTCTAAAGTCAGGTTGCCACCAGGATCCAGTCCGCCATTCGCAACTTGTCCGCTGGTGCGACCGGCTAACAAGAAGTACTGCGTGTGGTCGTCATTCAGCAAACCGGTCAATGAACTGTGTGAGGTCGCGACATAGGTGCCCGCCGGCAGGTTTGATACGCTGCGCAAATCTTGGATGTCGCGCAAACGGGCTTTAACGGCATTGGTATAAGCCGTCGTACTTTGGAAGATTAAGCGGTAGAGCACTTTCATTTCCTGAAACGGTAAGTTGCCAAATGAAAGCGTATTAAAAGTGTTATTAGCCTGAGCATTGGCCAACGTGCCGTCTTGGCGTTGACCAATAACTGCAATTATTGGCTCATGCACGTTGTTGGTGGCAAATAACCACACCGCCATAAAATTCGTATTTGGAATCGTGGTCGTGCTCCATGTGTTGCCTGTCAGCAAGTTGTAAGAAATTCTAGTGCCTGTATTGTCGTAAACCGGATAATAAGTGGCTGTCTTCTTCTCCCAATTATCAGCGGACGAACCTTTGCGGAAATAAACCGGGATGGATGAAGTTGGCGTTAAAATCTGCTCAAAGAAGTTACCCGGCGTGGCAGAATTAGTGATATTGTGGCCTAAATCTTCATCAAAGATTTCGCCATTGGTCAGGGCTACCTGGGCATCTCCATTGGCATTACCACTGCCAGCTGTGTTACCGGTCAACGTCAAGCCACTTGAATAACGAGTGCCAACAGTATGGTGCAAGTATTCGTGCGTGGCAGGATCCATGGTTATTCCATGCCGTTCTTCGGCCAGTGCAAGTAACTTTTGTTGCGTCACGCTCCAATAACCGTTGGATACCATCGGGTACGTAGCGTACTCAGGCTGGGTCTGGCTGGCCGTGAGAGTTCCACCGATAAAATAGAAAAACCAAACGCCTTCGGTATTTGGGATAGTGACAGTCGAAGTGCTCGATTTGGTGTATTTGAGGCCGGCAATATAATAGGTATATGACGTGGCAGGAGATTTTGGCCCGATCGAGAAAGTCCTCGTGCCATCGACCCAGTATATGAAGCTGTCAGTGCGGTTGGTAAAGCCGGTCGGGTTCTTGGCAGCAGCCGGTATGCCGAGCACGTCATTGGCATAAAGCCCGGAGACATATAAATTCGTGGTCGAGACGTAACCCAAAGCGTCAATGTTGGTCGAGCTTACGTTCTTTGCAAACAACTTGCGCCAGTAATTTGACGAGCTGCCGAGATCGTACGAGTTAGTTATTGTTGGCAGGATGCTGCCCGTACTCGAAGCACCCGAGAAGAAAAAAGTGCCGTTCTTATCTACCGCCGCCAGCCTGGCTCCGGCATTGCTCTGCCATTGCTGCAATTCAGCGGTTTGTGCCACGGCCCCTCTGGCTACCATGGGCATAATCCCGGCACTGTCCGATGTAATGCCCAAACGGGCAGTCGTGATCTGGCCATTGTAGAAGATGCCGTAGGCATCAGCAGTCATGTTCAATAATGGAGCTCCACCACCAATCGTGAAAAAAGTTTTGTTAGCACTATTGGTTATGCTTAAGGCATTGCCTGAACCATTCACATGGCCATAAATTGTCGAGGAAGCGTAAATGCTCTGCCAAGACTTGGCAGTTGAACCGAGGTCATAGGAGTTATTGGAGGTTGGGATAATATTCCCGGTAGAAGAAGCCCCGGCAAATCCGATCGATTTATTGGTGAAGTAACCCTGGTTCGTAACTTGCTGCAAATTCGGGTTGGCCGATAAGATTTGAGAACCATTGACCCAAAGTTTGGTAGTTGAGACGTAACCCAAAGCGTCAATGTTGGTTGAGCTGACGTTCTTAACAAATAGCTTGCGCCAATAATTAGCTGAGCTGCCAAGGTCATATGCATTGTTTGATGTCGGCAAAATATTCGCAGTTGAAGAAACACCGTTGACGCGAATCGGGTTGGTCGTCACATATCCCCTATCTGTCACTTGCTGGAGCGTTGATGTGCTGGAACCCACTTTCTGATCCACGTAATGTTTAGTGGCCGCTTGCATGTCCAAAACAGGATCGAGGCCTAAAGTAAGGGTCCCCGACATGCTTGTATTGCCATTGATATCAATGAATGGCGTGGTCAAATCAATTTCCTCAACTGCATTGAGCATGATTTGCGAGTTGGCGCCCAATGTATTTAGGACAATGTTAGCGCCCGGATTGCTGGTCTGTTGGGTAATGGAATTGGCACTGGTAATCTGTGTCTGGTTAATGCTGGAGAAAGACACGTTGCCACTGCCGGTTGTGGTGAACAGGACATTGCCCGAACCGGATGAATCAAACTGTAAGTTTCCGCTGCCCGAAGTCTGTACCTGCAAAGTCTGGTTTGAATCAGCCGTAAAATTCATGACGCTGGCCAAACTTTCTAAAACTTTCTTGCCATTCATGTATAAAGAGTTGCCGCTCAGGAATAGCTCGTTGACGTAAATAGCCTTAAACGGCGTGGTAGTGGCACCGATGTCATAAGCATTGGCACTGCCAGCAAAAATACTGCCCGTGGTCGTTATGCCATTTACCGTGATCATCCTATTCGTAACCGCACCCTGGTCCGTCACCTGCTGCAAGTTCGGATTGGCCGCCAACATCTGTGAACCATTGACCCAGAGCTTAGTGGTTGAGACATAACCAACAGCATCGATATTTGATGAGCTGACGTTTTTAACAAACAAGTTGCGCCAATAATATGAGCTTGCACCCAGGTCATACGAGTTTGTTGTAGACGGTGCAATTGTGCCGGCGATTGTGAGTTTGAAAAGGTAAGGATTATCAGTTCCTATTCCGACGTTGCCCATGAAGATGTTGCTCATGTTGGGATCGGCCGCATACACGCCATACTCATGGCCGACTGCAGCGCCAGCTCCGATCGTCGGCGCGATATAGATGCTATATAAATTCCCGATCGTCCCACCCTGCGTATAATTTTCAATGTCTATGCCATAGATATTGTTTGTAGTACGCGAGGTCGCTCCATAATGTCCTGATGTAATAATTTGGCCGTATGAAGTTGCCAATGTACCTTGGTCATCCGCCTGATCTCTTAAAAGAGAAGAATACGCGCCTAGGATGTATTTGCTATCAATCACACCGCTCTTTAGATGCGTTTTTATCACTGAGCCAATGCCTACGGCACGGTAGGCGCCTGATACATCTCCCGTTAATATTGCCGTCGAATTGATCAGCTCGCCCATATTCGTTCCAGAAGCTGTCTGGGCAGCTATGATCGTGGGCAAATATGCAGTGCCGCTGGCATATATGTTTTGCCATGACTTGCTTGCCGAACCAAGGCTGTATAAATTATTTGTTGTCGGTATGATATGGCCGGTCGAAGAAGCTCCGGCAAAACCTATCGAATGGGTCGTGAAGTAACCTTGGTCAGTTACCTGTTGCAAATTTGGATTGGCCGTCAGCATTTGCGAACCATTGACCCAAAGTTTTGTTGTTGAGACATAACCCAAAGCGTCAATGTTGGTTGAGCTGACGTTTTTGACGAACAGCTTGTGCCAATAATTAGAGGCGGAACCAAGATTGTAAAGATTATTCGTTGTAGGCAGGACATCCCCGGTGGAAGAAACCCCGGCTACACCAATGGCATTATTAGTTACGTTCCCGTTGTCTGTTATGTCTTGCAAAGTGGAGGTCGTTCCGCCTGACGCAGCCGTGGCCCACGAAAAATTGCCAAAAGCATCAACTTTCAAAAATTTATTGGCGACTATGCTATCTGGCCAAGTGTAAGTAACACCACGGAAGGTTGTGGTTCCGGCCGAAAGGTTGAACGATGCGCTCAAGTTCTTGGCATAAACAGTGCTTGTAGCATAAATATTTCGCCAATAATTACTCAAACCACCGAGGTCATATATGCCTGTTGTGGAAGGAGCAACAGAGCCTGCGACCGTTAGCTTGAAGAGATACGGATTGGCAGTACCAATACCAACATTGCCTCCATCGATTACCGTCATCACATCTGTGCCATTATCCTGCAATCTCAGGATCGGACTCGTTTGAGCACCGTTATCCGCAATCAAGGCACCAGACAATGTTGGGCTATATTGCGTACCCCCTGAGCGTAATGCGAAATAGCCACCGACTTGGATTGGAGTCGTGCCGGCATTCAAACCAAGGCCAATCACGCCAATGTTGGTTCCGCCATTTTTATTAGTGGTCGCATTGCCCACCAACCCAAAATTGTAAGTTCCATTCTTTACAGTGCCCAGGTAACCAACATTCTGTGTGCCTGTCCCATCCAAATAGGCCATGCCGCCATAGTTGCCATATCCCATAGCAAACGACGTGCCTGTTGCAGCCGATCCGCTATATAGATATTCCGCTCTTGCCGCTCCACCTCCCGTATATCCTGCGTATAAATATATTCCTTGCGCATTATGGGTGACCGTTTTTGAACCTGAGGGCGTAAAATCTATTCTGCTGAGGTTCACTGTAGCATTCGGGCTGGCGACCGACGATCCAGAAATGTAGAAAGCATATTCTCCGTTCGTAACAGCCGAGGCTCTTGTAATATTGGTAGCTTGTCCGTAATACGTGCCGCTGGCATAAACGTTCTGCCAAGCATAGCTTAAAGAGCCGAGACTGTACGCATTATTCGCGGTCGGGATGATGTTGCCTGTAGAAGAAGCCCCAGCAAATCCGATCGAGTTAGTCGTGAAGTAGCCCTGGTCAGTAACTTGCTGCAAATTCGGGTTGGCCGTTAGTATCTGCGAACCATTGACGAAGAGTTTTGTTGTTGAGACATAGCCTGTTGCATCAATGTTGGTTGAGCTGACATTGGTAACAAAAAGGTTTTTCCAGCGCAGAGATGAACTGCCCAAACTATAAGTCGTGTCGACGGCCGGCATTAGGTCAGTCACGAAGCGCGACGCCACACTGATCCTGTCGGACGTGCTGTCGCCAATGCGCGTATAACCATCAACTTCAAAGTTCCCTGTCGTAGTTACATTGCCTTGGCGCGTGACAGTAAACACGTCAGTCCCGCTGTTGCCGCGGATCAGGTAATCAAAAGTGTTGGACGTGCCAGAGGTATGAACGTAAAACGCCGTCCTCTTGGCAGTGGCCGCGTCAGTTGAACCCAAGTTCAAGGCAAATAAGTTCCCTCCGGTATTGTCTACCGTGTGTGAAGCGTATTGGCCCTGCAAAGTTTCTGAGTTATAGGCATAAGGCACGGCCGACAGTCTCTTTCTGGGCGTCATTTCGCTATCAGCCCCAATCTTGACGCCCAGATATAGCGTGTCGTTGTCGAATAGGCCTTCGGGAAAGGCTACCTGTCCGCCCGAAGCATCTCCCAACAGGATCGAGAACAAACCGTTCTTAACCGTAATGTTGACTGCAGCTGCCGTACCAGTAGGCAAACCGTTGGTAGTACTGGCCGACCATAGTTGCGAGCCGCCTGTTGATAGAGAATAGAGCCTAAAAGTTGCTTGATATGTACCGTCATTCACGTTAACGCCCCATTTGTTCAGCAACCTGCCTTGGTAGTTAACCGAATGGGCGATCCCGGTTGCTGCTTGGGCGTCTCTTACAAAGAACGAGAAGCTGGAAACGAACAACGAGGCAAAAGTAGCTAAAGTTAGCATTCCTACGCAGACCATTCGACGTACGAACCAAACTTTTTCCCGCCTCCATTGAAAATTAATGCGACGGGATCCGCCTATGGCGTGATGCTTTAAATTAAAAAGCCTCGCGCTAAGCGTGCTCCAAAAATCAAAGTTTGTGTTTTCGTCCTTTAAAATTTTAACAGGACGTTTTTGGTTAGCGGCTTTCATTTCTTGGATTTTCACCAAAGCCAATTTGCTTTAGTGAGAATTGGTTTCCATCTTGTTTTTTCTCTTTCCTCAGCTTTGCCTTGGAAAGGCCAGATGAATTTTTGTTTTGCCGCTTTTGTTTAAATTTTGCTGACTAACTTTTTTGTTTGTTATGAAAAAAAGAACAGGTCGATGCGCTATGACCTGTTCTCATGCGTTAATATAATTATATGGCATTACTGCCTCACAAAATTTGGCTCAATTCTTGGCTTTATATAGCTAAGTAATATTTATATAAATATATAGGGGGGTGTGGATAATTTGAGGAGACAAAAAATTGGCTAAAAAACACCTCCAAAATCTGATCATTTTTTGGTCAAAATGTGATCCAAAAATGGGGCTAGAATATCTAATTGGCTGTTTCTAACCGCTCTTAACAGTTTATCCACATGCAAGTATCCACATTCATCCACTTAAAAATAACCTGAAATTAGCCAAAAAAACTCGCTGTGCGAGTTTTTTATCTAATTATTTGACCAACCTTCAGATCTAAGTCTTTTAATTTGTTGCCGTCGCGAAAAGATCGTCCCATTCCACCCAAGCGGGGCTACTTGCGTAGTATAAGAGGTAAAGCGAGTTATAAAGGGGCTTAAATGTGACGTCGATCTTTTGCCAAGAAGTAGCCGTTGTTCCTGTCCAAACATTCTGTCCTCCTGACATATTAATAGTCGGGGTGACAGTTCCATCACTCCTAACCCAGCCAGTCATCCTGTAAGTCTTACCGGGAGTAAAGATGGCACCGCCACTAGCATAGACATAAGTTCCTGAAGTCCAGGCGGCGCGTAAGGCATATTTCCCGCCATGCTGGCCAGTTGTTGTTTTAGTAAGCGTTGCGTTACTGCTACCTGGTGACCAGGCTGACGTCCCAACATCAATAATAGAAACATCGTCAAATTCTACGTAATTCCCCGCAGAAGGGGTAGAACCAAGCAGATAAAAAGTTGTGTTATTAGCCGCTGCAGTGACATCAATAGCTTGCCAAGCCGTTGATGACGCGCCTGTCCAATTCACGCTTGTTCCCAATTGCATCATGGGAATTTCCCCATGTCCGCTATTTCTAGCCCAACCTGTGACATGATATACATGGCCGGATGTTAGAAGGGTTTGGTAAGCGTAAGCATAAGCGCCACCGTTTTTAGTAACACGTAAAACTTGATTGCCCCCATGCGGATTAGTTGTTTGTTTAGATAACGTAGCAGTGCCTGCCGCCCACGCACTTGTACCAACTGCTTCCATGGCTGCATCAACCAAGTTCATTGGCAGCCCCTCCATATCACCATCTATTACGACCTGCTTATCGATAACTTGTTGTTTGCCCTTGTCTTCCGTAACCGTCACATCGTCAAATTCAACATAACCACTGTTATTCGTATCTTGCGCCAAATAAAATATAGTATTCCCGGCGGCCACACCTGTTGCATCAATACGTTGCCAGGTTGTTGCAGTAGAACCATACCAAAGCAAAAGTGATCCGCCTAAATATACGCGTGGGACTTGGACACCGTCACTCCTGGCCCAACCGGTTACATGATATTTTTTACCAATGGTTAATGTACCCGATTGAATGGCATAACCATATGGTCCGGAACCATCCGCTGTTACTCTTAATAGATATTGACCGCTATGTGGGCTTGCCGTCTGCTTAGATAGGTTGGCGCCAACAGTGCCCCAGGCCGTAGTCCCAATTTCAATGACGGAAAGATCATCAAATTGGACGGCCCCGCCAACACCAAGCGATGATGCCTTCATCATAAGGCCTGTGCTTTGAGCAACGGCCACATAATCAATTCGCTGCCATGAGGTCGAATTGGTCCCGTCCCAAACAAGGCCAGCTGCACTAGTATCACGCATCGCTGGCACAGCGACTCCATCCACGCTGCGCGCCCAGCCTGTTACATGATACGTTTTGCCGATAACGAGAGATATGTACTGATACAAATATCCTATTGTATCTGAGTTGTTATATGCAAGTTGCGCCACATAAGAACCCTCACCCCCTGTTCGTGTTCCAGCGACACGCGTGGCAGTTACAAGCAGTTGGGTCCAATTGGCGGGCGGTGGCCCGGCCGCACCTTCAAAATTTCCGTTAACTATTGCTATCGGTTTGCCTTCCATATCCCCATCTACGATCCCTTGCCTGTCCTGGACTTGGGTGTAGCCAGTGACTTCGGTGACAAAAACATCGTCGTACTCCGCATACCTTCCAGCAGCCAAATTGAGCACCTGAAAAGATATATTTCCATTCTGTGCGACAAAGGTGGCCGAACAATACTGCCAAGTTGTTGCCGTGGTTCCCTGGCAAAAAACGTTCACGCCAGCATCATTAAATAAGGGGGTGGTCAAGCCATCACTTCGCATCCATCCTGTAATCTTATATTTCTTACCAACAGTGATGCCGGGTGACTGATAGGCTAATCCGGTGTTATTTGAACCATCATAAGCAACCCGAATAACTTGATTGCCACTGTGGGGATTGGTTGTTTGCTTAGAGATAATAGCGTGATAAGCAACGTAACTCCCGGCAGTTACATCGGCAACACCAATATCATCAAACTCGACATAATGGCCAGAGGAAAGATCATGGCTGCCAAATTGAAGATAGGTAGCCGTAGCTACAACAGTTACATCAAAACTCTGCCAGCTGTTTGATGATGTGCCCGCAAAATAGGTCGGTGACATCCAAGCGGAAGTAACCAAAGGAGAAGAAGTTCCATCGCCCCTGGCCCAACCTGTAATGTGGTAGACATGCCCGACGATGACTGTACCATTTACTGCTGCTCCATCAGCAAAACCATTATAGGCGACACGGAGTAACTGAAGCCCCGTGTGCGGAGTCCCGGTTTGCTTGGATAAAGTTGCTTGGCTAGGTGTCCATGATCCCGTTCCCACGGCTTCCATATTGCCATCGCCAAATGTCACTACCGCATTCGTCGCCTCCATATCTCCATCCACCAACAATTGTTTCACACTGGGAGCAGTCAAAGTTGACCCGGAAAGCGCAAAACCAATCCGCACGAACGTCAAAAGCGCGGCCAATAACACAAAAGGAATGAGAAACCTCTTCATGATGGATATTATAACATGTTTGACAGTGCATAAATCAAGCCAAGACAGATGGTGACTTCAACTGTGGAAAACCAAATATCTTCGCTCGACTCAGCTAAGTTGCTTTGCGATACAGTAGTTGATAGTATGAAAGCATATGAGTAAGAACTCGGAAACCATATCGCATCAAGATATCTTGGATATGATGGAAAAATCCGATCAGCATATTTTGAACGCCATAGAAACATCTAACCGAGAAATCCTTGAAACTATGGCCGCATACGCGACCCACACTGACGCTGACATTAGCAGCCTCAAGTCTGACGTCGGCAATCTTAAGTCTGATGTTAACAGCCTCAAGTCTGACGTCAATAGTCTAAAATCAGACATGCAATACGTTAAGGGCGTCATTAACACACAAATGGTGACAAAGGATTATCTAGATGCGCAATTATTTAAATTTAGCGGTGAAATTGGAGGGTATCTGCGCAAAGAAGACAACAAAGTTGACGTGCTTACCGGCATACTGACGAAAAAGAAGGTTTTAACCAAATCAGAAGCGAAAAAAATCACGCAAATAGGGCCGTCGTTCATGAAGGTTTGATGGCACTACGCGATAATTGACAAAATTCGTCTAAAAACGTAAACTTTTCCCGTTGTTAAAAATATTCCGGGCCTTTAGCTCAGCTGGCTAGAGCGCTTCCATGGCATGGAAGAGGTCGAGGGTTCAAATCCCTCAAGGTCCACCA
>JAQUQK010000014.1 GCA_028716125.1 Thermoplasmatota archaeon
TAAAATTTCGGAGGAATACACATGGAATACATATATGCGGCACTGCTGCTCCACGCGGCAAAGAAGGAAGTTAGCGAAGCAAACGTAACCGGCGTTCTTAAGGGCGCAGGCGTTGCAACGAACGACGCGCGCGTAAAGGCGCTCATTGCATCGCTCGAAGGCAAGAACATCGACGAGATAATAAAGGGAGCAACCGCGGCACCGGTCGCAGTAGCGGCACCAGCAGCAGAGAAGAAGGCAGAGAAGAAGGAAGAGAAGAAGGAAGAGAAGAACGAAGAAGAAGCGACCGCAGGTCTTGGCGCTCTCTTTGGTTAAATTGGCCAGAGTGCGCCGATCTCGGAACTGCGGCTCCAAGACTTGGCGCGCTTTTCGGCTAAACTTTTTTCCGAATCTTTTCGGAAACTTCCATTTTTCTCAATTTTATCTAAATTTACTAATTTTTGGTAATTTTTTCCTAACACGGCAATTTATTTAATCCTTGAAATCAATATCCCGTTTGTATGGAAGAGAACACAAAGCGCTTTCTCGGCGTGATTCTTTACCCTCTTTCTGCAGGAATGATAGCGGCGATGAACATTCTTGACCAGACCGTGCTTCCCAACTCATTTAATGCGTGGCTCTCCTCGCTCAGTTTCTTTGGCCTCGGCCTTTCATCCATTCCCTGGGCCTCTCTTTATGGAAACGAATTGTTTTTCACCGTTCATTCGTTCTGCCTTGGCCTTGTATTCATATGCCTGTTCTTCGGGGATCTGGACTGGTTCTACCTTTTGATAATACTGATAGGCAACGCGGTCCCAAACCTGCTGGTCTGGACCGACGTGGTCACTCAGGCGGCGCTTTCAAAAATGATGCCATATACTAATTTCATTTATTCAAATCCCGAGGCGGCCCTTGTATTCATCCTGCTTCCTATACCGCTTTCGCTGCTGATGGCCTTCACCGGCATCAACATTTTCACTCCTTTCGTCTGGTGGCACACACGCTCAGAATCAAGAAAGCGCCGCATAAGGAAATATCCGGAGATGTACTGGGACGTGAAGAAGCTGGAAGGCGTTGGCGAAGTCCACGCGAAGGCGCTTCACAATGAGGGCGTAAAGACGGTCGACGACATGCTAAAGGCCAACATAAAGAAGCTCTCAAAGGCAACCAGCATTGACTCAAAGACGCTTTGGCACTGGCGCGATGCCGCCGAGCTTTTGAGCGTTGAAGGAATAGATGCAGTGCAGGCGGAAATCCTTGCGAGGGCGGGGATGAACGGCATATATGAACTTGCGATAAAGCGCTCCGGCGTGATATATGCAAAATACAACAAGGTCGCAAAGCGCCTCGGGATGGAGCAGATAACAAAGGGAACTGCGAAGAGGTGGAAGGACGTCGCCCGTGCTATACGAAAAGGAAAATACAAGTCGGAATACAACGAGCTGCAAATTGAAACGATTCAGTGCCAGGGCTGTGGCAATGATATTAAAGTAAAAACAGGAAAACGGCCATTGAACTTCAGGTGCCCCGGCTGCGGAAAGGACATTGAATTGAAGTAAGAAGGAAAACTCAGAACACCCGACCCTCGTCCTCGCGCCTCTTTTTCAAAAGTTCAAGCAGCCCAGGCGTCACCATTATTTTGTCGTTTAGCACCACATATCCGAAAGGCAGTACGAACGATTCGCCTTCGCCGTATTCTATCGTAAGGCATTCCGTGGTCTCGATTTCCTCGATTTTTGCGCCAAGCGATATGAGCTTGACCATCAGCACCGCGCTGTCTGTTGAAAGCTGCTTTGGCCCAAGGTGGCGCAATTCGGCCTTCGGCATCCTGCACGAGACAAGCGGCCCCGTTCTTGCTTTCGGCGGATAGTCGCCGCAGATTCCCCCAAAAACCAAGTACTTGAAATTCTGGAAATCTTCGGCAGCAAGCGGCTTTTCCGCGGCAGGGTCGAGGATTATGGTCTTTTCCGGCTCTATTATTTCTGTGAACGGCCTTTCATCAATTATCCCAAACGGCTCAAGCTTTCTGTCCTTCGTGCGGGCGTATATTATCTTCCCCTGGGCGATTTCGGATGCGTTCTTGTATTCAAGGAAAACCCAATCGCTTATCTCGGGCTCGCAGTTCTCTATCACCGAGATGTATTCGGGGGCGGAAAGGGACTCATTTTTTCTTTTCATTTATCTTCCTCGCTATGAATACGAAAGCCAGGTCGAAAACCCAAGGCGCGGCAAATATGCTTATGATAAACACGACTGCGAGCACGCAGACATCGGATGGAAGAATCGCCCTGCCGAATTGGACCCAATCGCTTTCCGGAACTGCACCAGTATTTCCGGTAATTGCAAGCTTGAATGCCCCAAGCCAGGGTATTTCCCCGCGCGCTTTTCCTATTATCCAATCGGGCTTTACCGGCTGCGGGCATATGTTTGTCACTTGGTCGGCCCCGCCGCCAAGCTCCAGGTTGTGGTCTCCCGCGGTTATGAATCCGTTCCACAGCGGCTTATAGTTTGAGATGCGAAGTTCGGGAATGTTTATCTCTGTGACATTTTGCTGCTGAGGATGCCCTTCGACAGTGTATTTCATCGACGAGCCGGATCCGTAAACATATACCCAGCATCTCGCCCTGTGGATTATCGGCGTTTTCGTCGTGCTGTTCATCGGGCGGTAAATTATAACGTCGCCGTAGTTGCCGTATGTTTTGCCATCCGGCAAGGACGAGCTTTCAGCCTGCGCGGCAACGTCCTCTCTCGAGCTCACTTTTTTGACAAGCACTATGTCGCCCGGATCTATCGTCCCAAGCCGGCCATATGAATGATTGTTGTGCATCATCGAGCCCGATTCTATTATAACCATGGGTGCGCTTGGGAAAGGCTGGCCGGTGTAAATCCAGATTGACGAAGCCAATACTGCAACAATTGCAAGCAAAACAAGCATGTCGCGAACAGTCGCCATCCAACCGCTTTCTGCCTTCCAGAGCCTTGTCAGGGCAGGGCAAATTCCGCGCTTTTCGTTTTTTGGAGCTTCCGGTATTTCCGCCACATATGGCGGATAAGGAGGCAAATTATAAGTTTGATTACAGCAAGGTTAAATAAGTATCATTTTATACAGCGTCAAATTTGGTGCTTTTTATGAAGGGAGAGTTGAAGGAGTATTCGTACCGCAAGCCCCTGACTGCCGAAGGCATAAAGGCGATAGACAAGGGCACGCTGAACTATTTTGACCTGGAGATGTACGGAAACCTAAACACCGGGCTTCTTGAGGAGTATCTCGAGGAGAAGAACAAGAGGGAAGGATTCAAGACGAATGCGTTTGTCTGGTGGAAGGTGCTGGTCGGCCTCCTGATAGGCATAGCGTTCGCGGCAATCAACCAGTACGTCGGCCTAAAAATCGGAATGGTCGTCGGAGGCTCCTGGTATGTATCATATCTCATCGGAATGGCCCTCAAATGGAAGCCGGCTGAGATGAACGTCATTGCAGGAACCAGCAACGGCGCCTCGATGGTGTGTACTGGATTCGTATTCACTTTCCCGGCGATATACTTCCTGTTCTATAATACAGACACTCACTCACTGTCCATAAAGCTCCCAATTGCGACAGTTATAATCAGCTCCATCACGGCGGCGCTTCTCGGCATGATGTACTTCATAATTTTCAGGCGCGTCTGGCTCGTCGAGGACCCGCTCCCGATGCCCGGATTCCAGGCGTCCATCAAGCTGCTCGACATGGCGCATGACCTGTCCGGTGGAATGGCAAAGCAGGCAAAGCGCTCACTGATAATGGTCGCAACCGTTACGGGTCTTGCAGGCGCATTCACGTTCCTTAGGGACTTCCCGTTGTTCAACGGCAGCTCTCTTTTCGACAAGTGGTTTGCAGGCGATGGCAACACCAACTATGGCCCCGGAGGCGACTTGCAGCAAACCCCGACAATACACAACCCCGGCGAGCCGGTTCAGATACAGGATTACACTTACGTAAATTTCAACCTCAGCCCCATAATGCTTGCAACCGGCTGGTTCATGGAATTCAAGTCGGCATTCCTTGTAAACCTCGGCACGCTGTTCTCGTGGTTCGTCGTCATTCCAGTCTCGATATATTTCAATATTCAGTTCCCCAGCAAGACGGGCGTCATGCTCACTCCAATTGAAACCGCATGGCCGGCAGGCGCGGCATATTCAAACATCGCGAGAATCATGGGTATCGGCGCAATCCTTGGCGGCGGATTCTGGGGTCTCATAAAGATGCTTCCCACATTCAAGACAGCGACTGCAGACCTGTTCAAGCTCCGCCAGCAGAAAGGGCTTGAGGGAAGGCGCGACTATGTCGGCGGAAAGGGTTGGTATGAGTGGCCGATAACGCACATTCCCGTGATGATGGTCATCACGCTGGTCGCAGTTTCCGGGCTGTTCATAATGGGCGGATTCCCGGTAGCAGGCTCGATCGCCCTGGGCGTTCTCGTGGCTTTCACGACGTTCTTCTTTGGCGCAATCGCGGTAAAAGTTATGGGAGAGACATCAGTAGAGCCAGTGTCAGGGACGTCATTTATCGTTCTGCTCCTGCTATTTGCCACTTTCAAACTGCTTCAGATTGAAACCCAGGTTGCGATGGTAATGGCGCTTCTGGGAACGACTGTCTTTGGCGGAGCGATATCGATGGCCGGCGACATAGTTCAGGAATACAAGAACGCACTTTATGTCGGCGCCAGGCCCTACACCCAGATGAAAGGTGGAACGCTCGGAGTAGTTCCTGGAATGGTAGTAGCAGGACTTGCGGCAATGCTCTTCTCGGTTGGTCTTGCGGAAGGCAAGCTGAACCTCGTGGCGCCTCAGGGCCATGCGTTCGAAGGCTTCGCAAACATCCTAATGGGCGGAAACATGAACATCTGGCTGCTCATTATCGGCGCAGCGGTAGGAATCGGAATGGACCTGCTCACTGGCGCAGGAACTTCATTCGGCCTTGGCATGTATTTCCCACTTGCGACCTCGCTTCCAATGCTCGCAGGCGGAATTGCGCGCGACCTCTGGGAGAAGAAATGGCTTGAGCCAAAGGCGAAGCGCGAGAACTGGGACGAGCGCAAGAAGACCACGACCCTGCTGGACACATATATGATTGCGACCGGAATGACCGTGGGTGAAGCCTTGGTTGGAACGCTCGTTGCAATATATCTTGTCGTCCCGCTCATAACTGGCAGCGGGGCGTAATCCTCTTTTTTTCTAATTATTCCATTTTCAATTTTTGGTCGTTTTTGGATTTTGCGGGGCTTTTTTGTGAGAAACCATTTATTTGCGCATCCAATCTATGGATGATGGCTAAAAAATCCACGGGGAACGGCAAAAGCACCCTAAATCTTGATAAAATCGCAGGGCGCATCCAAGTCGAATTGGACAAAAAAGACGAGGCGCGCGAGTCCGTTCTTTCCGCATGCAGGAGGATAATTCGCACCTCTGGCAATGCCATAAGGACGCTTCACAAGGGATATGACGCGGAGAACATAAAATCCGCAGAAGCCATACTAAACGAGGCATCGGGCGACCTCTTATCACTTTCAAACATCCGCACAACCCATCCGGACCTTTACTACGGCGGAACAGTTGAACAGGCGATGCAGGAAGCCGTGGAAGCAAGGGCGATACTTGCAATAGCCGCGGGAAAATCACTCCCAAATCCCGATGAACTCTGCGTTACATACTCGTCATATCTTCTAGGGCTCGCGGACGTAATCGGCGAGCTTCGTAGGATGACGCTTTCGGAAATTCGCTCAAAGAAATTTGCTAATGCTGAAAAGCACTTCGGCATGATGGAGGAAATATACGATACTCTTATGCAGTTCGACTACCCGAGCGCAATCGTTCCTATCCGCCAAAAGCAGGACGCTGCGCGCGGAATCATAGAAAAAACAATGGGGGAGCTTGTTATGGCCATGCAAAGAAAGGACATCGAGGACAAAGTCACTGAATTCGGCGGAATGCTTGACGAAATGGAAAAGCCAGTAAAAAAGAAGCAGAAGCCCGCACAGAAAAAGGAATCCGACGATCTAGACATAGATAGCGTCTGGAAGAAGTGATTTGAAAGTTGGTGAAAATATGAGCAGCGTTATGGAAATTGATGACAAGACGTTTGATGCATTCGTGAAGAAGAACAAGGCCGCGCTTGTTGATTGCTCCGCAGTCTGGTGCGGCCCATGCAGGATGCTTGCGCCAATACTCGACCAGGTGGCAAAAGAGGTTGAAGGCAAGGCAACAATAGCAAAGCTTGACGTCGACAAGGCGCCCGATACCGCGATGAAATTCGGCATAATGGCCGTTCCAACCCTGCTGTTCTTCAAGGACGGCAAGCTTGTGGAAACCCTTACCGGCGTGCGCTCAAAGGACGAGATAAAAAGAAAGCTGTTGGCGTAAAGCGCATTTTTCTTAATTTTCCACTACTTTTTGAAATACCACGCGAAGAGCAGAACCATCACGCCAAGAAGCGTAAGCCATGACAAGATTGTCCAGTTTATCATTGCAGATGCCAAGAGAATCACAATCGCAATTAGCATCAAAATGTCGTCTTTCTTCGGCTTGAATTTGAGTTTTGGCATAAATATCAAATCCCCTCACTTGTTTTTATCTTTTCCATGTTCGTGGCGGTGGTGCAAATCGGGAGTGTGCCGATGCGAATGTTCGGTTTCTTCGTGCTTGTGAACATGGGAGTGCGGAATGTTTTCGTCAAAGTTTTTGCCATGTTCGTGCAGATGGTGTTCGTCATCATGAACGTGGGCGTGCTCGTGCTCAATTGCCGCATGGAAGTGGATGTGGGTGTGTTTTTCCCCGGAAAGAAGAAGTGCGCCAGCAACCATTACAGGAAGCGAGACAAGGAATTCAATGCCGGGCAATTCTTTGAATGCAATCAGGGAAATCACAACACCGAAAAATGGCCCGGTTGCAAACAGCGCGCCACTCCTTGCGGCGCCGAGGGAGCGCATCGCGGAAATGAAAAGCACAAGGCTCGCGCCGTATGACAGCGAGCCGAGCAGCATGGCATAAGTTATGGAAACTGCGCCAGGAAATGCGGAGCCGGTGGCAAAAGCAAGCATCAATGAGAAAGTCCCTGCGCAAATTCCCTTGACTATTGCAATCTGGCTTGGATTTTTCGCAGATATCTTTGCAGTGAGGTTATTGTCAATCCCCCAGAAAGCGCAGGCACCCAAGATTCCAATTGCGCCAACTGAAAAGCCCCAGCCGCCTTCAATATTAAGCGAAAGCGCAACGCTTCCGAAAGTCATGCAGGCAACTGCAACCCAAATCCGTTTTCCTATGTGTTCCCTGAATGCAAGCGCGGCAATAAGCGCAGTCGCGGCACTTTCAAAATTCAGCAAGAGTGATGCTGTGGCAGCAGGCGTTGTCTTTAGTCCAGTCATCAGAAGCACTGGCGCAGCCACTCCGCCTGCGATTATTGCCCCGGCAAGCCAAGGCGCATCTTTTTTTGCAAGCCCTGCCTCGGCGCTTTTTGCATTTCCCGCCAGTCTTCCAAAAAGCCAGAAAATCAAAAGTCCGATTCCGCTGCCAAGATACAAAAATCCGGCCAGGGGAAGCGGCTCGATGTCGCCAAGAAGCGTTTTCGATGCAGGGGCGCTTGCGCCAAATAGTGCCGCGGCAAGAAGCGCCTGGAATATAGGATATGAACGTCTCCCATTCATTTCCTTGCCACCGCCACAAGCACTTTCGCATTCTGGTCGTATGGCGCTCCCGCAAGGTCGCCAAAGATTTTCACATCCGCAAACCCGCACTTGCGCAGAAGCGCCTCGAGTTCGGTGCCGGAATAAAGGCGGTGCTCCGACTTCACTTCTTTTTCCTTTCCGTTTTTTGACATTATCCAGCGCGTTTTCATCCAGCCCCAATTCTGCGAAACCGCCCTTTCCTCAAGAACTTTCATTCCGCCCGCTTCATACCAGTCGCGCTCCCGGAAAATTCGGGCAAGTATCTCCTTGCTTGTCATGTGCATCAAGAGAACGCCGCCGGGCTTGAGAGAATCGTAAAGGTTACGCACAACTTTCTCGTCATCCTTTTGATCCTCGAAATAGCCAAATGACGTGAACATGTTGATTGCGGCGTCGAAAGAACACTTGCGGCAAAATTCGCGCATGTCGGAATTTACGAATTCAGCGTTCAGTTTTTGCGCCTTCGCTTTTGCGTGTGCTTTTTCCAGATATTGCGCAGTAAAATCAACACCCGTGACCGCAAATCCGCGCTTTGCAAGTTCCAGCGAGTGCCTGCCCTGCCCACAGCATAAGTCCAGAATTTTTGCGCCAGCGGATATTCCCATAAGCGAAATCGCGCTTTCAATCTCTTTTGGCGCAATCTGCCACATGTACTCGTCGAACATTATTTGTTCGGTCTCTTTCCAGAAATTTGTGTTATCGCCAACGCATTTTGGCGCTGCCTTGCCGTTCTTTCTGGCGCTCATTTAATCCAGCAAAGCAACGGAAAGCGGTTTAAAAATATTGGGAAATCGGAAAAACCGTAAAAAAAGAAAATCAGCCGCGGAAAATCACGCGCTTGCTGAACGTTTTTGAGATATAATGCGCCCGGCTGCTTTCCAGATATTATTGCTGCATAGGCGGACACGGCGTATCCGCATACGAGCAGAACACGCAGCAGTCGCCTTCCTTCGGCTTCAATATTGCTCCGCAATTTATGCATCGATAGAGAATCTGGCAGGAATTCGTAGGCATCTTAGCATCCTGCACAAATCCGCATTTGGGGCAAGTCAATCTGGCGGTAGTTTTGGCGATCAATTTATCCTCGGAATATTACTCTCTTGCTGACCATCTGGGGCATCGGAAGGCGCTGGTATGGATATCCCTTGGTCTTTTCCTTGACTTCCTTTGCAATCTCTTCGGCGCGCATCATGCGCTGCCCGTCGCGCGTGCGCACCTGCAAGTTGCCGGATTCCTTTTCTTTTTCGCCGAATACCACGATGTATTGTATCCACTCGCGCTCGGCGTCCCTTATGCGCTTTCCAAGGGTGTCGCTGCGCTCGTCAATGTCTACGCGTATTCCTTCGCCCAACTGTTCGGCAAGTTTCTTCGCGTCCTCGGTATATTTTTCAGAAACCGGGATAATGCGCACCTGGGTGGGCATGAGCCACAGTGGAAGCGTCGGCTTGTCGCTCTTTAGCGCGTTTTCAAGTATTGCATAAATCCAGCGCTCTATTGATCCTATCGAGGAGTGACAGATTATGCAGCCCTTCTGCTGGCCGTCTGCGTCGCGGTACATTATTCCGTATCTTTCCGCGTCCTCTACATCAAGCTGAACCGTTGAAAGCTGGCACGATCCCTGCACGGCGTCAAGCGCCTGGAATTCATGTTTCACCGCCCAATAATGTTTCATTCCTGACAGCACTTCGATGAACGCCGGCTTTCCTGCGTATTTCAGCAGCTCCACAATCTTGTCCTTGTATTTGTCATAGAACGCTCGGACAACGCGGAACACGATTGCATACTGGATTCCCGCAGCATTTGCAAGATCTGTGTAATTGCGGAAAAGCGTCTGGTATTCGTCCCAGCCCTGGTTTATGTCAGTGCAGAACGAGTGGATATCGGGCATGTGGAAGCCGCGAAGCCTGCGAAGGCCGGAAAGCTCGCCGCGCTGCTCGTATCTGAAAGACTTTGAGAATTCATAAACCCGAAGCGGCAGATGCTTGTAGCTCATCGTCGCGTCCTTTATCATCCTGAAAAGGCCGAAATCTCCCGCGAATCTCAGCACGAATTCGCGCTTGTCGTCCGGGGTCTGCACCATGTAGTGTCGCTCGTGGAAAGACTTGCCCTGGCCCTTGATGTCAGGCAGGCTCCAGTCGTAAAGTATCGGGGTTTCAATCTGGACTGCGCCAAGCTTTTCGGTCGCTATCCATTCAGCCCAGTCGCAGAGCTGCTTGAATATCATCGTTCCCTTCGGATACATTCTGAAATGCCCCGGATCGGATGCCGGTTCGTAGTCTATCAGTTCAAGCCTGCGCATCGCATCGATTGACGGCGGCTCTTTCCCGGCGGAAGCGCCCAATTCTTCGGCGGCCATGAATGCCCGAAGTTCCGGGAACTGCTCGAACTCGCTCAAGTCCTTTTCCTTCTTGAGTTTCTCAAGGTCGATACTGTACTCGCGCGCATCCTGAGTCAGGACATAGAAATCGCTTGTGATGTTCGCGACGACGTCTTCGCGCGTGACCTTCTTTTCTGCGCTTTCCGCGGTGATTGTTCTTGACAATTCTGAAAGCGGATGCCCCTTGCACGAAAGCTTGAATGACTTGTACCATCCGAACGGGGAGCGAAGAACGGTAAAGCCTTCGGCCTGCAACTTCTTCTCAATCTCAATCGGAACAAGTTTTGCAAGATCCGGCGCCGCCAGATTGCTGCTTAGGTGCGCATAAGGGTAAACTACGACATTCTTGACATGGACTTTCTCGGCCATTTCCTTGATGGTGGCAACGGCATTAGTCGCTACGGCATCGACATTGTCATCGCCCTTTTCCACGGTCATGAACGCGATAATTGTTTCGTCCATTTTTCCGTGCTTTTTGTCCGCCTGAATTTCTTCGGCGAGGTTCTTTATTGCCTGCTTTGCCTCATATTCAAGGTAGTCCGAGTGCAGTAGTAGTAGGCGCATTTTAATCGGCAGGATAACGATTAGTCAAAAATAAGGGTTGTGTTTGCAAAACGTGCCGCATCTGCAGAGACAATTCTCAATTTTCCGGTATTCCACTGAGAATGGATTCTACCTGGTAGACCGAGCATCCTGCCTTTTGCGCTATTTCCTCGGCGCTCATGGGGCGGTTTTCTTTTACCATAACCTCGAGAATGCGCATCTTTAACTGGTCGCCCCTTAATTCATCGGCTATCGCTGAAATAGGCAATTCGTCGGATTTTCTGTTTGCCACAAACTAAAATACGTTGAACTTGTTTTTATTGGTTGTGGTAAATCTGCTGTTTTTTGGCGTTTATCAAAAAATTCGGTGGGATTTATAAACTTCCAATCCACTTTCATTTCAACTGGCCAGGGCGCGTTTTATATTACACTGGCGCATATCGAAACGCGTCTCTTTGGCCTGGCGGTTTGATGGAATCGAGAATCGGATTGGCGGCGATATCGGCATTCCTTATGGTGGCAGTGCTTTTCAGCGGATGTGCTGGCGAGCAAAAATACGAATCCGAAGGTTCTGCGGTTGCCCAGACAACTTTTGCGGAACAGGTCGGAGACGAACTAAAGATTAAAAGCGGGCTTCTCGACATTTCCGCAAATCTTGAGAAAGGGACTTTTGACTTTTTTTGGAACTATGGAGCAAAAATAGAGAATTGCGTTGCGGAGGCGGAAATTGACGGAAACCGTATATGCACTTCCGAATACGAGCAGAAATCCTTGAGCGAGAGCGCAATAGTGGACAAAATCGGCGCAGCGCGCAGCGTCGAGATATTGTTTTCTTCGAGCGGCAAACCCGACATAGTTGAAGAAATCAGGATATATCCCGGAACCGATTATGCAACCGTCCGGCTTTCAGTGGTGAATACGCTTTCTTCTCCGATAACCGTTACTGCCATCCGCCCGCTAGATGCAGATCCTGAAAACGGCGGAAACATTGGTTTCACATTGCCGGAAGGCCCGGTTCTCGCGCTGATGAACGGCTACCAGTTGTGGGATTATGCCGGGGTTGTAAGGATTTTGGGCACGCCGCTTGGCAACATGCAGTATTATTACGACACGAACACGATTTACACCGCGGATACCACTGGCTGGTGGGTTCAATCCCTTTATGATGAGATTGGCAAGAAGACTGTGACTGCCGGCGCAATAACCTGCGAAAAATGGAAGACTAAGATTTTCTACAATTCAACGTTCCAAATGGAAAGCAACTGGTATGTCGAGTGCGGCGGAAACGGCGAAAAATTGGAAATTGCGCCCGGCGAGAAAGTTTCGTCAGAAATAATCTACATCGGCTCCTCAGGAAACAATCTGAACGAGCTTGAGGAATACGCGAAAATTGTCGGTATCCAGAATGGCGCAACTCAAAAGGAAGCGCCGAAGGGCTGGTGCTCGTGGTATTATTATTTCGATTCAGTCACCGAGGACGGCGTGCTCTCAAATGCAAACGCCATAAAGGAAAAGCTCGGCGGAGTCGGCTACCAATACATCCAGATAGACGACGGATGGCAGAAATTCTGGGGCGACTGGACGCCTAATGAAAAGTTCCCGGACGGCATGGACGGCACCGCCAAAAAGATCCGCGAGATGGGATTCAAGCCCGGAATATGGCTTGCACCTTTCCTCGTTCGCCAGGAGCTTCCAATAGCACAGGAGCATCCGGACTGGTTTGTGAAAAGTGAGGACGGAAGCTACGTCACGTACGCCGCCGACGACGGAACGCCGCACCTATGCCTTGATGCAACCCATCCGGGCGCGCAGGAATGGATGCGCGAAATTTTCAGAAACGTCAAGCAGTGGGGGTATGAATACATAAAAATCGATTTCCTGGTTCAGGGTGCATATGAAGGGGTTCATTACGACAAAAGCGCTACAGGAATCTCATCGCTCACGGAAGGATTGAAGATAATCCGCGAGGTCATGGGAGACGAAACCTATTTCCTGGAATGCGGGCCGCCGGTGCTTCCGGGCGTTGGAATAGCCGATGCAAACCGCATAGCGGAGGACACGTGCTTTTACGGCCTTCCGCAGACTTTACAGTACACGCATGGGATAATGAGCTGGCCGCAGCTTGTCTGGTCTGCAAGGAATGTTGCGGCAAGATACTTCCTCGGAGGCAACGTTTACCAGAATGATCCCGACGTCGTGGTCGTAAGGCAGCCTTACACGGCGGATGAGGCAAGGACCCAGGCGACGGTTTGCGCCCTTGCCGGAGGCGTGCTGATGCTCGGCGACAACATCGCGGAATTGCCGGACGACCGGCTTGAAATTCTTAAAAATTCCGATGTTTATTCGCTTGCAAAAGGAAAATCCGCGCGGCCCGTTGATTTATTCGAGCACTGGGATTTGCTGCCCGGAGGGTCGGTCATTTGTGTCGGCTACCGTTTCCCGGGGCTTGACACACTGCCCAAAATCTGGTATATGCCGATAGACGAAAAGACTTGCGCGGTGGGGATCTTCAACTGGGGGAACGTCCCCGAATATGCAACATTTGATTTCTCAAAAATAGATCGCGGCGAAGGCAATTACAAGGTTTACGACATGTGGACCGGAAGCGAGCTTGGCGAATATTCAGGGTCATATTCAACATTGCTGATGCCCCATGCTTCGCAACTTGTGAAAATAGTTGGGTGAAAACATGAAAAGCAAACTATCGAAAGCACTGGTATGCTTGTCCGTGGTCCTGTTCGTTTCCGTGCTTTTCAGCGGCTGCATATCAAACAATCAGACTGCAGGCGATTCGGCAAATTTGGATAATGTATTTGGCGCCAATCCATTGAGTGGCGTGGACCGGGTTGAAATGGCCTGCTCGCTCGACGGCGCCAGATTTTTCGTAGGTGCTCTTCTGCCCCCCGGAATTCACGCGCCGGAGGAAACCCCAAAACCCACTGTTTACTCTGCGGTTATCGGCTCAGACGGCACCCTTATTCAATTCAGCAGTTTTTGCCAGGACGAGGCTGGCGCGGTCATATCAGAATCTTTTCCTGGCCAGATTGTTTTTGAAGGCAAGAAAGTTCCAATGAAACTTGATGGGATTTTGCAATCCGAAATTGATTTTTCTTCAGCCGATGGCTCTGCATCAGTCCACTATGTATTCTACAATTTCGGTATTTCCGTTAAGGTATCTACTGACAAGCTAGGGTATGACTGGGTTTGCGGGATAAATTTCGAAGGTGCTGAAAACGTATCTAAAATTTACAATCTTGGCGACATGACACAATTCATATCCGAACCCATTGGCGCGAGGTTTTCAGATATTTCGGTGCGGCTCGGTTCGAGCGACATAGACGCGCCGCTGATGCCTATGCCATTCATTGTGCAAAGCACAAGGAACTACCTTTACCGGTACGTTGACTTGACTGCAGACGGCGGCGCAAAAGGGAAGGCGGCGCTTTCATCCAGAGTATGCGACGCAGGAAGCGTGCTTACTTGGGGGACCGAAAATTCGACAGGAAGCCTGCCAATAGGAACGAGCGCTTTCAATTTCAAGGTGCGCTACCCCGTCATCGAGACTAAAAAATACAAGGTTCACACCGGCGAGGAGCAGGTTTACAACATAATCACTCCGTCATGGTACGACTCTTCTGAAAAATGGCCTCTTGTTATCGACCTTCACGGTTTTGGCGGCGATCACGTCGGATACATGAACCGACATGCAGATTGGGCCTTAAGCCTTCAGGCGAGCACAACCATGCTTTGGGGCGCGATAAAGATACTGCCTATGTGCCATGGAGGGAACGCCTCATCGACCTCCCAGGAACTTTGGTACAACAAGACCGCCGAGCAGTATATTTTCGAATTAGTCGATTTAGTAAAATCGCAATACAACATTGACGAGAACCGCATCATCGTAATGGGCGACAGCATGGGCGGCCAGGGCACGCTCAATCTTGCATGCCATTATCCGGACAAATTCTCCGCGTTCCTTTCGATATTCCCGCCGGTCGACCTTGAGACTCTTTACTATTATACAAGGGTGACCAAGGGCAACGGAGTTTACGACATTCCGGCCACAATGGAAAATGCGTTCCACGGAAGCCCGAGCGACGTCCAGTGGAATTACTGGCAAAATTCAGGGTATTATCTTTGCGAGAATCTTTACAACCTTCCGATAGTTTTCGGACAGGGCGCAATCGACGTAATGTGCAGGCCGCTCCAATGCGACCGGCTCGCGCAGCGCCTCGATGAACTCGGATATCCATACACATATATGCAGGTGAATTCCGGCCATGACGATTCCAGTTATTTCGCAATGCTTGATCAGGCAGCGGACATGATTCTCAATTCGGCGCCAAGGAACCCTTCGCCGGAAAAAGTCGTCTACAAGACGAATGATGTTTATTATGGAAATGCTTACTGGGCGAGCATAACCGGATTGGAAAAGGAGCACGAATTTGCCGCAATCGATGCCAGGAAAGATTTGAAAAACAACTGGCTGCAAGTCCAGGTTTCCAATGCGAATTCAATTTCCTTGGACTGCAATTTGGCTGGAATGGATTTCGAAAGGGATATTGCGCTGTCGATAAAAACAGACTGCAAATGCATTTTTGCGCTAACTGGCGTTTGGTCTGGATGCAAAGTTTCGGACTCTTTGTCAACTGAAAGAAGCGTCAATTTCAAAATAGAAGGTGAAACGCTCTATCTGCTTGCCGGAGAAGGGCAAAGCGAATTCAGAATATCAAAGGTTTAAGGTTTGAAGGTGTAAAAATGAAAAGAGTTATTGGACTGATCGTTGCGGTTATGATGATTGCCGGGTTTTTCCAGATTCCGGGATTTGCGAATGCAAGGCTTGCCGACGAGGTTGCAATAGACTATGATTCGCTTCAGTGGCACGACTGCGGAAACGGCGTGAAATTCACAGGGAAGCCGTCTTACGTTTCGGAATTCCAGAGGCAGGATAACGCCGAGGGTGAGGACAGCGGAGGCCCTGTTTCCGACTTCGGAAGCCAGTGCGGAATAAAGGCGGACGTGGACAACAGGAACTTCGCCTCAATCCGCCACTACGCCTGCACGACCGGAATGAACATCTACGACTACAGCAGGACGGGTCTTATCGGCACTTCAAATCTCCAGTTTTCCGCAAGCGGCAAATCATACTTCGCGCCTTCGGAATCAAGGGAAATAAGATTCCATTATTTCGGCTGGAATGAAGTTTCAAAAGACGGGCAGCTTTCTGCGGAAATGGAGACTTTCTTCATCAGCCTAAACACATATGCTCTCGTGGCAAGGGTAACGAACTCCGGCAACTCCGAAGTTAAAATTTCACCAAATTTCGTCCTGCAGATGAACCCCAACGCATACGTTCTTTCGCAAAGCCAGGATTCAAACAGCAACGCAATACTCATCAACACGTATATTCTGATGGCCGGCGGAAATGGGCCAGTCAGCACGACAAGCGGCTGGACTGCGATTTTACCTGGATTTGCCATAACATCATACAATGGCGCAAATCCTTACACAATATCGGGCGGCGAAATCAACATCGCAAAAGGGTCGTATGCCGACGTTTTCCTTGTTTTCTCATACTCACCGGATTCGCAAGCAGATGCGCTTTCGCTTGCCTTATCGGGCATGGAGCAGATGAAAGGCGACCCGTGGGCTGCATTCAACCGAACGCGCGACGAATGGAACAATTTCTTTGCAAGCATTCCGGACCCGCACTTCGACGACCCGCAGCTGCGCGACGTTTACAAGATGTCGGCAACCGCCCTGCGCATGGATCTTTACTCGCCAAGAAACAAGATGACGTATTACGGCTGCACACCTACGAAGGTCCACTATAACTGGTTCTGGCTCTGGGACACTGGATTCCAATCTATCGGATATGCCGAGCTCGATCCCTGGCTTGGAGAACAAGTGATTCTCACCACTTTCCAGTCTCAGCTTCCAGATGGATATATTGCTCACATGACAAACGACAACCTTGATTCAATGACACCGCACTCGCAATCACCAGTTTTCGGTTTCGTTGCGGACATAGTAAGCGACTGCGACGGCAATCTAACCCGCGCCAAATGGTTCGTGCAGCAAATGTATGATTCGGGCGCAAGCTACATCAGTTGGTGGGACAGGGACAGGAACCGCGACTTTGACGGTCTTTACGAATTCCTCAGCCAGGACGAGGGCGGATGGGACAACTCCCCGAGAAAAGACGCTTATTCGGGCGATCTTGGAGGCGTGATTATACCTTATGTCGGCTCGCTTGGCGAGGTGTCAAACTCATTCTACAATCCGCTCGACTGCACGGACGTCAACGCATGGATGTATTTCTATTTCGAGGCGATGGCCGAATGGGCAGGCGAGCTTGGCGATGCTGGCGGAGAAAAGACTTGGCAGGCAAAGGCAGACGCGCTTGGCAAAGCCATTGACGAAACATTGTGGAATGAGGATAAAGGATGCTGGTTCGATGCAATGAGCAGCGACCTTGGAGCAACTCATTCACAGGTTCAGGTCCTGACGCCTGCGGCATGGTTCCCGGCATTTGCAGGATCTTCAAGGGACATAACAAAGGTTCGCCGCGTCATCGAGGAGCATATACTAAATCCTGCCGAATTCTGGGGTGAATACCCAATACCGACGGTTTCATATGGCGACTATTATTTCGAGCCGAACGTGCCGGGATGGCGCGGAAACATCTGGCTTGTGACTACATACTCTGCACTTGAAACTCTGTTCAAATATGGCTATGAGAACGAAGCCGAGGAACTTCTCCAGCGCACGATAAAGATGATGTCAGACCAGGGCGACATGTACGGAATCTGGGAGAACTATAATGCGCTTATCGGCAATTACAAGTGCCCCGGCTCAACCGGGAAATACTGTGCATTCCAGTTCGGATGGAGCGCCGCCTTTGCAATGGAATCGATGCTCCATAGATACGAGCGCGAGCGCTTCGTTTTCAATGACACGATGGAATT
>JAQUQK010000015.1 GCA_028716125.1 Thermoplasmatota archaeon
TGATTGACCACTACACTACGGGGCTAATTTGCGAGGCAAATTAGACCTTTGCGCACCTCGCAATGGTGCGCATAAGGGCTTACTATTCTTCATTATTTCCTGTGCAAAATTTTAGTGGGCTGGGGCAATCTTGTTTTCGCCCATATCTGTTGCCGGAATGAAGCGGACGCTTATTTAATTTTGCATAGTTTTGGAGGTATGCCAAATGTGTGAAAAACTAAAGGAAATAATGAGGTCTGCGCCTAATGCGAGCGAGAAGATAATTGCTATTGTCGATGCCGATTGGCATAGGCAGTATGGCAATACTGGCCGAAGGCATCCGGCGACCTGGGCCCAGCTTGTCCATGAGACGCTTTGCTGAGGTGCTAAGATGATTAGAGTGGACCATGAAGTTTCTCTGCGTAGTACTCTTAATCCTGTAATTGATGGCTTGCGTGTTATTTTTGCGTTTTTTTCGGGCCAATACGTTGTGACGCATCCATTTGGCGGGCTGTCTTATTTCTATTGCATGCTTTCCCTCTTTTTTGTATTTGTTTCTATTTCGTTTCAGGAAAAGGGTAAGATGGATGCCCTTTCGCTTCCTGCCGCCATCTGTGTTTTTGTGAATTATAGACGGAAGCCGGTGAAGTCAAAGGGTGAAAAGGTGGCGGTCTGAATGTCTGATGTTGAACTTCATATTGAATTCCCATGTGGATATAAATTTGATTTCAAAGGCGGCGCATATTCGCTTGGCACTTCTGCCGATAAGTTTGTGCTCTGTCCTTTGCATGGGAAGGATTGTCCTCCGAAAGGGAAGGTGTCCTAAATGTCTGAAAAACGCCTCCGTCGAATCTTCCGCAGATGTATCCCCGTTGAAGCCTCCGACGTCGTGCCTGTAATGGCCGCGATGTATCCCGGATTGTTGCCGAAGGGAGGGAGCGAATAATGTTGACTGTTGGCGGCCTCTTCTCCGGCATAGGCGGCCTTGAATTGGGATTGAGCCGCGCCGGCATGGAAATATCGTGGATGTGCGATATTGATTCTTTTTGCCAAGAAGTCCTGAGAAAGAATTTTGCGGGAGTTGAAATATATGGAAACGTCAAGTCTGTCGATTGGGGAAATGCCAAGCATGTCGATGTCGTCTGCGGCGGCTTCCCCTGTCAGCCTCATTCAGTTGCGGGAAAGCGCAAGGCCGGCAGGGACGAAAGGGATTTGTGGCCCGAGTTCGCCCGCTGCATTCGCCAAGTTAAGCCGTCGTGGGTCGTGGCTGAGAACGTGCCGGGGCTTCTGTCAAGCGAATCTGGCCGGTTCTTTGGAAAAGTTCTGCGGGACCTGGCCGCGCTCGGGTATGATGCGCGGTGGTTCAGCATACGGGCTTCCGACATCGGCGCTCCGCACCGGCGGGAGCGAATCTTCGTTGTGGCCCACGCCGGCCACCGTGGACGATGGAGCAATGTTCAATCGGAGCGAAAGCCCCAATGCTGCGTTGAGACCAACACTTGGCGCTATGGCGAAGTACAATCTTTTCCCTACTCCTCGTTCTTCGGATGCCAACCAGCCGGCGCTTCATGGCGAGGGAGGGCCGGACTTGCGGACGGCGGTTCTTTGGCCTATGGCGACGGCTGCGGATTCGCAGCGCAAGAGCAAAACGTTCATGCGGGGCAATCCGACATTAATAGGGGCGGTCAATTGGCCAACACCGAATGCGGGTCCGGAGCATTCTTCAGGCCATCCGGCGGAATTCGGCGGCGGGAAGAATTCGAGGAAAATTGTCCGGCAGAATCTTGGCCTTCCCCTCCCGGCCAGCCCCAGTATAGTTGGGAAGAAAAGCGTAGTATTGAACTCCCGCTGGGTGGCTCAGTTGATGGGATTCCCGTCCGATTGGTGCGATTTGCCAACCGAAACGCTCTCTGCGCTTACGGGAATGCGGTAGTGCCGCAGGTTGCGGAAATGGTTGGAAGGATGATTGTGGGGGCGATTTGAATGACGCGAAAGTCGTTAGGGCTTGGTTGCCTTCTCCCTGATTCTGCTTTTGAATCTAACAAAGAGTATGCCGCACGTATGGATAGGATGTTTCATCAAGCTCGTGTGCGGTGCCATTGTCCTGATTGCTGTCGAAAGTTAGCTGGTGAGGTCTCTAAATGACCCTCTACCGCCTTTCTGATGGCCACATGGCCGACAGTACCCGCGATGCAGTCCAGTACGTTCCGGTGCATCGGGCTTTCTGCATCTTCTGCGGCGAATGGCGAGACGTTAAGGAAGTGGTCGCATAGCCGCTTTTTTCTGCTGTAACAAAATTGTAACAGTAACGGCTTTTGGATTTGTAACAGCAAGGCAGGGGAGATATTTAAAGGAGGGATGGGAAACGGGCTAATTTTAGTGTAACAAATCTGTAACACTCAATTTAGACTAATTTCTTGGTCTTGCTCTATCTCGTATGGTTTCGACAACAGGAGAAAAAAAGGCGAAAAAAAGGCGAGTGCGGTGTTACAGTTCGGGTTTCCGTTACTGTAACAAAATTGTAACACTTGGATGGTGATGTGGATGGTGAAGGGTGTAAAAACTAAGGTCTGGAGGATTGCAGAAGGGCATTTTAGGGCGTTGTCGGCTGCTGGCGATGGAGACGTCAATATGGGCCTGTCTCGCGCCGTAGAGCTGCTTAAAAACGACAATAAGGAGGCTCGGCTTGCCCGTTCCCTGTTTGCGGTTGCCGAGGAGGTCGGGCAGTCTTACCCTCCGGCCAGGGCGATAGTCGAAGACGTGAATAAGCGTCTGACTTTTCCCTTAGCTCTTGGCCGCATTAGCCCTTTGTCGTGCTATGACCTTCTCAATTTTATTTCCGAGTTTGGTGTTGAGCAATGTAAACATATTATTGCGGAGTGGAAGGATAGGGGCGGTAAGCCCATTACGCGCACGATGCGGAAGGAGGTTACGGAAATATCCGAAACTCGCGGCCCTGCAAGCCCTGCCGAATCCGATCTCGATTCCGAGGCCGATTCTATAATGGCCGCAAAACCCGCAAAGGAAACTCGTAGTCCCAAGACGGTTTATCCGGCGGTGAAGTAAATGTATAAACGACTTTCGGAGGAAGTTAGGGCAATTCGTGAAAAAAAGGAAGTCTTGCAGATTCTTAGGGCAGAATGCCGCGAGGAAATTTCAGAAGAAAGTCCTGAATCCGAGGGGCAATCCATCCCTTCTCTCGATGTGCTTGGCGGTTCCTGCCCATATTGCGGCTGTTATATGATGCATCTTTCCGCTGGCTTTTCTCATGGGCAGGTCTGCCTTGTCTGCGGCCATGCGACGGCGGCTTTTCTTGTGGGGTGGTAATAGATGAATGTTCGTTCTCGTAAAGTTCGAGACGCAATCAAAAAATCGCGTAGGGCTGTTCGGGCGGTGCAAAAAACATATTACAGGGAGCTTCGTTTTGCCTCGTCCGATGCTGAGCTTTTGGCCGTCAGCCGTAGGCGGGACGATGCCCTGTTGCATATAACGCACGATCTCAATTCCGAGCTTTCAAGAATAATTAGGGGGTCGGATTAAATGCCTGAAATTCTGCAATGGTTCGTAATCGGCTTTGGAATCTCGGCGGGAAGCTTCGCGTTTTCCCTTGTTCAGAGATTATTTGAAAAGCGATTCAAAAAGGAGGCGAAGAAATGAAAATACCTTTGTATGTTTTGTTAGATTGGTTCTCCATTGCTGGTGTAGTTGGCTGGGCCTGCTCTTTTTCGCTTATCATTACTACTAACTTGCATCCGAGCTTGGTTGTTTTTCCGCTTTCGGTTTCTCTTGTTCCTCTCTCCACCTTTGCTATGTTGTATGCATCTGATATGGAGTTTGTTGCTTGGAAAAACGCAGTTCTTGTGTGTTCTGCTCCGTTGCCGGAGGCGAAAAAATGAATGCACGAAAACTCCGTTTTTTGTTCTCTGATATTTTCTTTTATCTTGAATGTCTTGGTGTAATGGCGGCGGGGTGGATTCTTGGTTGGTTGCTTGGTTTGGCGGTGTCTTTATGACCTGCCACCCTAACCACGAAGGCATCATTTCCCCGCAAGTCCGATGGAAAGGGGATGGCATAGCCGGGCGGGTACCTCCTGAGGACGCGGCGGCTTCCTCTCTGCCCGTTCCCGATAATGCTCGCCGCATAATCAAGAGCGGCAAGACGACGCATTACGACGGCGACTGCTTGGTTTGGGAGGAGTGATATGGTCGATTCCCGCGTATTTTCGACGCGGCTTTCCGGCGAAGACAGGAAATTTGTTGAGCGTTTGGGCGAGGTCCACGGCAGCGAATCCGCGGCCCTTGTCGTCCTCGTCCGGGTAGTCCGTGCCGTCTCGCCTGTAAACATCCGTAAGGAGTAGCTGTAATGAATCCATTTTAATACTTCCAAGATTTTTACTTCGATAACAATGGTTGCAAACTTTGTTTCGATAGGCACGGAGGACTGAGCGCGTGGCTGTTCGATCTGCGACGAAGGCTGATTATCAATGGCGTGCGATGTTCGTGCTGGTTGGCGTAAGGGCGATGACTAATAAGGAGTTGAAAAAAATGTCTTTTATAACTTCTAAGCAAAAGTCAATTTTGTCGAAATTGCGTAAAGAATGCGGAACTTTTGACGCGGTCTCGCCTCGTATGGATAGGGCGGCGGCTGCAAATGAAATTAGTACGCGGATTCGTTATTTGAGGAGCTGAGTAAATGAAAAACAAAATACTAATTGGATGCCTCGCGGCTATGTTTATCGTAGCCGGAGTAATGCCAATGATGGGCGTGGACGCTGCGGCTGTGCCGAGTTTTGCTCCTCCGTCTGTCGGTAGTGCGCCTTCTATCGGCGCTGGAGCGCCTTCTCTCGGAATGCTCGGTGCGCTTAACATAGCCGGGCTGCTTACAGGCACGGGCGGCATCGGCGTTGCAAAGATGGGCGACAATATCGGCGGCGTTACAAATACAATTACGGCGGTTCCGTCCGGTACTGGAAAATATACAGTAATCCTCTCGCAGACCGGCGGCATAAGCAATGTTACCGATGCGAGCATGGTGCGCATGGCGCAGATTCCGAACGTCCCGAGCGGTACCGACGTAAAAGTCATTTCTACGGCCATTTCTACGATACTTTCATCTAATGGCAAGTTTGCGTCATTGACAAACATTCAGGGCATAAATGACCTTTCTGTAACGTCCTTCGCTCTTCCAACGAGTGTTACCAAGACGTATGCAGTAACCCCGGCAGTTTCCGACCTTCCGACGATTCCGATTGATCCAGCAACGGCAATATCGGTTCTGGATATGAACAATATTCTCAAGCCGTCGCTCCCTGCCGGAGTCGGCGCGGTCCTCTCGAGTGCCACTACCGCATCCGCGATAAATTCGCTTATCAGCGGCTTTTCGCTTACTGGCACCGACATAAATACAGTCCTTAGCGGCCTTAAGACAAGCCAGTCGAAGATCGGCGCGGTTGACATTTCCGGCCTTTCCAGTTCTCTTGTCGCAAATGGAATTACGGTCGAAAAGCTTGCGCCAGGTTCGGCGGCTCCTGGCGTTGTTATGAATCCAACCACGAAAAAGTTGCAGTTCATCGACCCCGCGAATATTACTGCCCCTCTCGCAATCCAGTCCCTTACACAGCTTCAGGCAATAGACAACGATAAGATTGTCGCTCTACGCGATGTTTCGTCGGTCTCTCCGACCGCGCTGCACGTTTTTGCGCTTGACGGCTCTGCTTTGAAGAACGTCGGCTCCCTGACTTTCGATTCGCAGTTCACGGACCTTTCGACTTCAATCAGCGAAATGGCGGTTTCGGATAAGGCGCTGAAGGATTACAGAATTAACAGCTATATGGTGCCTGCCGCGTCTCTTGACGATGCGAAGTTTACTGAAATGATGGCAGGTCTTGCTGCGAAGAATGCAGACAAGAGTGCGATAAATGCGATTTCCCCGGATGCTTTTACTTGGAATACCGAAGTCGAGAAGCTGTGCAAGAAATCCGCTTTGGACAAATCTGCGCTGAATATGCCTGCGTATCAGCCCGGCAGCGCGTTCCATTTCCCCAGCTCAAATCTTGCGTTCAATGATGCGTGTTTGAAGCGTATTAATTCTCCGAGCGCAATAGATTCTCCAAATGTTGGCAAATTGCAGCAAATTCATTTTGCGGCTTTGCCTACAATTAGCAATCCCAGCCTTCCATCTTACAGCAATCTGCTCGCAGGAATAAACTTCGGCGGGCTTCCTGACTTCAACGCCCCAGTGATTCCCGTGTCGGATTCCCTTGCAGGCGCAACTTCAATTTTAACGGGAATAGACACAAGCGCTGTAAAGGGCCTGTTCGCGGTCGTTGCTCCGGTTTCGTCTTTGAACGACATTCTGAAGCTCACGACTACGCTTAAAGTCCAGACCATAGATACAAACCTGAAAACTCCAGTTACTGGCGCAGACGTGGTTTGCAGGTCGAAGTCGTCCCTGTCTTTTGCCAACTTCATGAATCCGCTTAGTGCGGCAGGAAACCTCAATACCGCAGACGCAAGCTCTCAGAATTCCGGCGTTACTACGTCGTCTGAGTACAAGTCAAAGAGCAACAGCGTTGGCCTTTCTTCATTCAATCTTGACCCCTACAGCGCCGTTCAGCTAATCGCAACAAAGACGGGCTTCAAGGCGTCCGAGGACAGCTCATCAACGGGCGCTCCCGCTTCGTCTTCCGGCAAGCAGATGCAGATGGAATCGAACAACGCCAATGTAAAGACGGTCGGCGTTTACGGCCCATGGGCCGCTTTCGGCCTCGCCGCGCTCCTGCTCGGCGGCATGGCGGCGATTATCATTGTAAAGAAGAAAAAGGGGAAGTGATAAAATGAAACTTGGAAGTCTCAGCGTTAGGCAGATGAGGTATCTTGTCTTGGGCGTCGTGGCTGTGGTGGCTTTCGCAAGCATTTCAATCGCTGCGAACACCCACAGCAATGCAGGCGCTACTGAGGTCACGGAGTCGAAGGACACTCTCAAACAGAAGCACGTATATCTCGAAATCCCCGTTTCCGTTGCTTCCGTTAGCTGGCGTGAATACACTCAGACCATCGGTGCAAAGAAAGTGTCGATAATTCCGCCTGCTCTTGATGCGGAATCTTGGAAAACAACAAAGACGGATCATACCGATTATCAGCGCCGCACCGTCTACGCGGACGTTGTCGTTTATTATCCTGACGGCGCAGTTTCGCAGACGTACCACGCGGTATATACTTGCGGCTCCGGCAAGACTGGCAATTACGTTGTAATCGCCGACCTGCCCCAGCATGGCTTTGGCAAATACGCCGTGAAAATCACTTACATAAACTACGTCCCCGAAGGGTGGTTTGGCGCGGCGGCTAAAACAATGTCATATGACACTTCGTTTGTCTTGGACCGCGGAGGGATAATATGAGCATGAAAAACAAGGACGTAAAGCTGATGGCCTTCGGTGCGCTGGCGCTCCTGCTGATTGGCGCCTATACAATGGGATGGTTCAATTCCGAGCCGGAGCCGGTTGCCGATACTGCGGAGCCAGCGCCGGGCCCGTTTGACGCGATTCTCGCGCAGCTTGGCATAATTCCCGGCGCCGAGAATCTGACCGAAAATCGCCTCTTTACTGACGAAATCTGCTACATATACAACGTGGATGCCAGCAGCATACAGTCGGTCTGCTCGTTTGGCCTTCCCTCTCAGAAGCAGGTTTCCGGCGATTCCAGCTATAAGGTACTCTCTCAGGGCACTACATATACCGTAAAGTTCTACGATGCGGTAGATTCCCTTATCGGTTCCGGCCAGGTCTCAGGCCCTACAAGCATCATAGTTGACCCTGCAATAGTTGCGCATTTCGATTTCGTCGATACGGACGGGACGGTCATCTGCTCTGAGCCGGTGCAATAATCCGGTGTTCTTTTTTCTCTAATTTTCTTATCCTTCCATCCAGATCACACCAGGCGGTTTTCGGGCGGCTTCCGCAACAGAAAAAGCCGCTCACTTTGAGGTCTTCATATGATGTTTCCAAGATTCACAGCAGTTGCGATTTCCTGCTTGTTCATGGCGTCTGCTTTTTCGCTTCCCGTTGCGCAAGGAGCGACATTTGTGCATATTGTTAATTTGCCGTTTTTTGATTTTGGGCTATCTATTTTAATGCCCTCTTTTGATCTAAATTCGTTCCGCTTTGATACTCAGAATACTGTTCTGCAATATTTAGACTGTTTGTATGATGTTGACGGTGATGGCATTTCTAATGAGGATGAGATAAGGTATGGCTCTAATCCTCTTTGGAATCGGTCCAAGCCGACTACTGACGACGACGGCGATGGCGTTCCGAACAATCAGGAGGGGCCTTTTAGCTTGGGCGATGGTGCCTATTTATCTAGTTTATATTCTGGCTGTTATGATTTTGTCGTGCCTCACAATCATTATCGTTCTCCTTCTAGTGGTGTGGCGTCTTCGTTAGTTTTGAAAGATGGCAGTAAGATTTATGTTTGGAATTTTTTCCCTCCATACAAACACGGCAGCAGTGGTGCGGATACTAATTATAATTATCTCGGTACTTCTCCAACTGCTTTGTCCAAGACGTTCAACGATGTCCCGTCTGATTATTCCATCGTCGATGGTGATGGCGACGGAATACCGAAAATTACAGTATACACGCAGGACATTACTGTTAGCTCTCTTGGGGTGATTTCATATTCTGATAAAAAAGCAATGTTCAACGGCCCACTAAACTTTCCCGATTTTGATGATGCTGATTATAATTATCCGATTCCGTACGACACTCTCGGCAAGCTCTCGCCTACTGGCGACTACGACGGCGATGGACAATCAAATTCTGCGGAAGTTTCTGTCGGCACTTCTCCCTTCGACGCTTCTGATTATGGTAAAACGCGGGATTGGTGTTTTGCTCAGAATCAACACGCTGAGGGTGGTTATGAAGGCGACGCTCCAACAGAGCCGTTTTGGTATCTCGTTTTTGCTGCGGAATATGGTTTAAATTATCTCGTCTATCCTTCCGATACGGATGGCGACGGCACTCCTGAAGTTTTATGGTACGCCGACGCAACCACTCAGACACGCAAGGGCATAAACCTGCCTGCAATTGATATTTTCCCCTATCATACGGGCGTTTGGTTTCCTGTTGAAAACTCTCTCGTTATTAATGATGTGGATTCTGATGGTTTCCCTACGTTCTCTTTCGATACCGCTGAGCTTGTTATAAGCGATTTGCAGGGCAATTATCATTTTGAAGGCCCAAAAACTGAAAGTGCCGGAGACCCCGACGACGCCGACCCCAATTCCCCGATAGACTACGAAACGTTTTATTATTTTGCCGATCTCGGCATGCAGTTCGCAAATGACACTACCACGATGCTCCTTGACGTTGCGTATGAGCAGCTGCGGCTTGCGAACGATACCCGCGATGCCGTTCTCGGCCTCGGCTATTATCTGCTCAATGAAGCCAATATGACAATCGAGGACGCGGCCGTGACGTTCAATCAGATTCTCGCCGACGTCCTCGTTCTCGCAAATAAGTGCGGCCCCTTTGCCGACTACGACGGCGACGGGATGGATAACCAAGCCGAAGTCGTCTATGGCTATGACCCGCTGAATCCAGACCCGCATCCGTCAAAAACTGTTACGTATGCTAACGGGGAGAGTTTTGGGCCATCCCCCATATATGGCGGCAAAACTGCTCGATTCATCTATCTATATGACGCCTATGTATCTCGTGCGAATGTGGCATATTTCATCTATAAGGACGGCAACACTCTCTGGCTTGCCGACCCTACGACGATGAATCGTCGTGGTTTTAATCTTGATGAAGTCGGCCAGTTCCCGATTCATACAGGCGTCTTCCTGCCGAAAGGCGTTTCCGATATTTCCAGCACCGACGCGGACGGCGATGGTTTCCCTGCCATTTCAATGAAAACATACGAGCTTGTCATCGACGATGCCAGCGGCCAGTATAGTTTTCAGGGTGAAAAAACCGAGCAGGCCGGCGACCCCGACGACAACGATGAGTACAACCCGATGGACCCCGGCAAAGTGGACACGCTTGCCGCAATCGCGGAAGCGGCGCGTTCCGCGATCTTCGATTTTGCATATACTGTGTCAAACGATACCGTTGAGCTTCTTGGCAATCTTCCCAATTACACTTTTGCGGTTGTCAATACCACTTTCCGCGTTCTCGAAAGTGTTGTCAACGTCAGCTATTATGCAGATCTTGTCGATGGTGCCTCAAAACTTGCTTATGACGATGCCATGTCTCTTTTGTCTCTTTGCGAGTGGTATGTTACCGCTGTTTACAATGAGACCCCGACCACAATCAACGAAACCGCTGACACCATCATGGCGATTTACAGCGATACCGGCGGCACCGCAATCAACCGCACCGAGCTTGTCCTATTCCTTGCGCAGACTATGATAATTTATGCAGGCGATACGATAGATTCCCTTTCGTCCGATAAGGTCGTGCAGGACGCGACGAAGGCGTTTGCGGATTCGCTTGACTCGCTTACGAAATCTGCCGCCGATTCGATAAAGTCTTTGCAGTCCTCGTCTGACCGTCTCACAAAATGCACGGTCGTTTTGCATGTCAGCGATAAGGACACCGAATCCCCTGTCAAAGGGGCGGCCGTCAAGATATTCAAGCGCGGCGAAGCCGACTCTAAAATAGTGGTCGCGCAGGGAACGACTGACGACCTCGGCAAATACACCGCAAAGCTCGACGCCAACGGCGAATATCAGTTCACGGTTTCCATAGACAAATACGAAACCCATGCGGATTCAATCATTACGTCCGCGCCGGGCCAGACGCAGAATTATTACATTTATCTCGTCCCTACGCCGATTGAGGAGCAGGCCGCAAATTGGTTTTCTGCCGCATTTTCAAACCTTGATCCAAATACGGGAATCTTGTTTCTTGTCGTTGGTTTCGCGTTTGTTATTCTTGTAGTGAAAAAGAGGCGATGAGATGGGCTTAGAGTTGCTTCTTGGCGCGGTTGCTTCGTATCTCATTCAAAAAGGTATTTCCAAAGCCGAGCTTGCTTTGAAAAAATACGATCACAAGGCCGTGAATAGGTCCGGGAGGTACAAATCTCAACGATAAGACCGGGTTCGGCGGGCCTTTTTCTCTTTGTTTAGTCCATTTCGGGCGCGATTGCGGTCGCGCCAGCAAGCGGATAGAGCTTTGCCGGCATTCGATTTTTGTTGCCTTTTGGCTGCGTTTTCCGACAAGTTCCCGCAAGTGGTAAAATGGATATAGATACACTATATGCGATTGAAGCCTGGATTGCTCCGTATTGGCCTTACATTGTGGCCGCTTTTGTTCTGCTGTTTGCCCTCGTCGTGGCTATCCTTGCGCCGAAGGCTGTTAAGGCCGTAAAGTCGCTTAAAACAGCGTTTCCTGCGGTTCCCAAGCCCAACGCGGAGCTTGACAGTCCCGGCGTGGCTGTAGTGCCTGCTGAAATCGACCCTACGGGCGGTTCGGTCGGCAAGGTTGCCGCAAGATTCAAGGAAAAAACCTGCGTTGTCGATGTGATGGACCACGACCGCAAATTATCGGTAGTCGGCAAATATGACGACAATTCTTTTACTTTCGACTACATAGGCGAATCGCATGTCGTCCGTCGTCTGCTCGATGAGCCGTTTAGGCACACGCAGATTGGGGGCGCTTACTATCCGCTTTTTGTCTGGGACAGTATCGCAAACGTGCAGCTTCCTCTGAAGGCCCTCAAAGACAGTCTTGTCAAGGTCATCGCTGACGTAAAATCGCAGATGGTCGATGACTATGTATCCGAGCCTTCCCTTTTGCAGGCAGTCAAAGACTCGTTCATGTCTGCCGTGTCGATTGCTCATATTGTCAACGGCAAGTACATAGAAGCAGTTACCACGCAAAAGGAGGACTGGATCACTGTAATCGCTTTTGCCATCATGGCGTTTTATTCGGGCATGCTCATTTCAGGCAACAAGCTCGTCGTTGATTCTTCTTGGTCTCCCTTCGTAATGTTGCTGCTCCTTGGAATAATTGGGTATGTTATGTCGAGGAAGGGATAAAAATGCCGCAGGAAGCGAAGGGAGTCGGAAAAGACCCGGCTGCCGGCGATGCGGCGCTCGCCGCGCTCATGGGCGCGGACGTTGGCGCGGATCGCGTCGTTGCCGAGACTGTGCGCGGCGCGGCCCGCCCCATCTTTGAGCCGAGGGACATGCGCGAGTTGATAGAGCGGTCGCGCCTTACCTCGAGGCAGGAGCGGATGATTCCCGGCTGGGAGTCGATATGTGCGCAGATTACAGGGCGCACCGATTACGCCTTTACGCAGCACGTTCCGAATATGCTTGCATCCGGCCTTGGCTCCCAGGGTTGGTTTATGGACAAGGTTGCCGCCATGATTAAGAGTATGAAGGGCGGCGAGTCGGGCGGCTTGAAATTTCCCGGGCTGAAGTAATTGCCGGAGCTTCGCGAGATAAAGGCGGACGTCCTGCGCGAAATGCGGCGCAATCTCCGTGCGCAAAAAGACGTTCTGGCTGCTTATGACGACGCCGCTACGTCCTCTCTCGATTACGGCGGCGGCCTCAAGGCGTCGCTTTGCCGTCCGCTTACTGCCGAAGTCGCGGAGCGTTCCATATCCGAGCTTGTTGCGCAGGGATGGGTTTTCTTGGAGTGCTACGATCTGCTTTTTCTCGATAACCTTACTTGCTTTTCCCCTTCTGAATCCGGCATCAAAACCCAATATTTTGTCGCGGCGCAGCGTGATGTTACCAAGCTCTTTTTTTCCCTCCTTTCCCGCCGTCTTGTCGAGGATGCGAATTTCTACATAGAAATTGACGGAATCGCGGGGTCGGGCAAATCTACCTGTGCCCTCTCAATTTTTGCAGACATGGGTCTGATTTCCGCCGCGCAGCTTGCGGCGCACGTTGCCTATACTGCTGACGATTTCACTGAGAAAATAGGAAAGTTGCCCCCGCGTTCCGGTATGTTGCTCGATGAAGTTATCTCCCGGCATGGAATCGGCGCGAAGTCCGCGACTGACCGCATGAAGGACGTTGAAAACCAAGTTAGGGCGCTTCAAAAGTGCGGGATCCATTGTTCGCCTAATGCTCCGCTTCCCGAAACTGTCCAGGATCATACAATTATTCTTTCTTCTCTTGCCGTGAATCGTGATGCAAAAAAGACGCTCTTTATGATGTCCATTGGCGACAAATTTGTCGGGCTTGTGGCGATAGATTGGGTCGGCGTTCGTCATCCCGAAATATGGGAAGCATACAAGCCGCTAAAACAGGACAATCTCAATCAGGTCGATGCCCAGGAGCGCGACGTTTTCAAGAAATACAATAAAATGGCGTGGGCGGTCTTTTCCGATGCCGAATACCAGGCGCGGCTTGCTGCGCGTGTCGATACGGGATTGGTCGTTGAAAAGTATGCCGCCAATTCCGGGATTGCAGTCGGCGAATCTATGTACGTTAAGAAGATTTTAAAGGATATGGAGCTTCTTTCTTCCAAGCCTGCGCTTTTCCGTTCCGTTTATGGCCGGGATGCGCCAAAGGCGTCCGTTTCCCTTTCTGCGCCGGTTGCCGCAACTTCAGTTGAGGCGATGATAGATGGATAAGCTTTCAGATTACCAGAGCGAATTTCAGGCCCAGCTTGCTTATTGCCGGGGAATAGGCAAATTTTATTCAAAATATTTCCCGGACATTAAGGTCCCGGCAATTTCTTCCTGTCTTTCGAATAATCAGTCTTTAGTTGCGGGTTCCGCAAAAAAACGTATCGCCTGCAATGCGCGTTTTTCTTGCCCATATTGCTCCTGGCGGAATGGATACAGCCGCTACCGTTCTGCCGAAGCCTTTTTTAATGATGCTGGAGTTTCTAATGTCGCTCATGTCGTCTTTACTGCGCCTGAGCCTTTGCATAGCTCTTTTTCAGTCGGCGCGTCTCGCCTCATGGTCGCTGCCGCTTATAAGGCGCTTTCTGCCTTCGTCGGTGCCGAACCTGTGCCTTACGCGATGACCGTGCATCCGGTCGGGGATTACCTCGATCCGAATTTGCACGTCGATTGCATTATCACATTGCCATCCGGCCCGGTTAACGAAGCTGCGCTTTTTAGCGTATATTCTGCCGAAATCACAAAACGGACGCAGTTGTCCAACGTTGTCAATGCGCCGGACTTGCGCTATCTTCCCACGCCTTTTTACAAGACTTTGCGCTACTCGATGCGCCCTCAATTTAGGCCGTACAATTTAGCCTATGATTCGGTGTCCGATACGGTCTCGTATTCGCACCCTGACCTCGACGGCGTTCTTGTTAATCCGGCCAAAAAATACGATGGCGCGGCTGCCGCCGAATTGATAAAAAGGATAGGCGCTTTGAACTACTGCACCCATGCCAAAATATGACCCTCTCCCTACGACTATACACATTTATGTGTATAGGAGTAGATAGGGACAGGGTCCCAAAAAATGCAGCCAAACGTGAAAGTAACTCCCTCGACTGTTACTCACGAAATACAATATATTTGCACGTGTCAACGTGGAGCGACTGATGACACCGATGCATATTATTATTGTAAATCCGCGAGTGTTGATCTGCAAGCAAAAAGCGACAGAAAAACCAAAGCCCGATTTCAACTAAAAAACCTAAAATCAAGTCTATCTGCCCCAAACAAAAACACGGTGCGGGAGAATCGAAGATTCGACACGGACATGACAACGCCCGAAGCCGAAAGCGACCCCGAAGCTTGCGGAGGGGAGGAAGCGACGGCTGAGGGGTCTGCAACAGTTGCGAAGAAAAAAGGGCTGCCTTCCAAACTGCCGCTAAAAAATCGAGCGCCAGCGACCGAGGGCAAACTTCCCAAGCCGAAGCAGGCGGAACGGATGGCCTCCCGCGCTACAGTGGGCGGGGGCGGAGGCGCACGGGAAGGCAAACCGAAGGGCGCGGCGCTTCGTAGTAGTTAAATACCCTATTCAGATTATCAAATGGTGGTGTCTCTTTGAAAAAGATTGGAATCGTTTTAGTCGTATGCTTTGTATTGTCGTCCGGGTGTGTTACCATTAATGTGCCTGGCTCTATTGATAATTCAGCAGCAGTCGCGCAGGAGAACAAGGAGCCCACGCAGGAAACTCCAACACTAGCACAAGAGCCGGCGCCTGCTCCGAAACCTGCACCAGCGCCAGCCCCCGCACCAGCCCCGAAGCCCAAGCCGATAGAGAACAAGTGGGCCGTGTTCGTTGCAGTCTGCAATTCGGACAATGGCGATAAACTTGGGAATGGCGGTTTATATTTGGCGGAGAACATAAGCGCGTATCTGGTGGGTACTTGTGGATATTCTCAGGATCGTATTGTTATTCTTTTCGATGATGGGAATTACCGTGCTGATAATGGCAACGGCGATGTAATAGGGAAATCTCCCTATGAGGCCGCCACAAAGAGCAACGCTCTGAAATATACGGATGCGGCGGTTGGCGAGGCCTCTAAATATGCGGATAGTCAGGTTTTCCTATGGTACTTTGACCATGGATCCTCTGATATTGGTTCTCAGGAGTCTTATATCTGGATGTGGGATGGGGAGTCGATTTCCAGCATCGAGTTGGGCGAGCATGTAAAACCATTGAATGATAATAATGTCGAATCAGTAATTATCGTCGATGCGTGCCAGACGGGATTTTTTGCCGATCAGATGATTGGGCCTTTTGCACCCGAAACGGAGTCCGGAGTGCCGGGGGAAAACAGGGTCGTTATGACCGGAGCGTCTGCGCTTACCTTTGGATGGTCTTATTCCGATTCAGGCCCAATCTTCAGCTTGTCTTGGTTTGAGGGGATTAAGGGCGTTGCTGATGGTCAAATAAAGAAAGATGGGAAGGTAAGTGTCGAAGAGGCGTTTTGGTATGCTTCTGGCAAGGTGAATGGCAATACTCAGGAAGCCCAGCCGCAGATGAACGACCAGTACGAAGATGAAATGTTTCTGTAAAAAATAAATTATTCCTTCATTTTGTCTAATTTTTCCCTGATTGCTTCTTTGACAAATTCTGCGCGTGATGAATATCCTCTTTTGCCGGATTTTACGAGGGTGTCTACTTCAATTAGCAGTTGGTCGGGTATGCATACGTTAGTGTATTTTGCGCGCATTGACAGGGGAATCTATACTTGCTTTATGATTTCCTTACGCTGTGCGTAGCGTATGCATACGCTAACATTATAAACCCATACGCGATACCTTCTAAATTGTAGAAGGTGGAAAAAACGCGGAAGGTTGGAAATCGTTTCATCATCGTTTGCCCTTTTTGCGGCCATGTGCAGGTTTCCCAGAGCAAAAATTCTTTTGTATGTTGCTCTCGTTGTAAAAATCATATTCCGAATCCTAATTTTGCGGAGGCGAAATAATGCCTGTCGCGGCCGAAACTTGGGTCGCGTTCCGCAATTTCATGGTTGGCCGCAAGCAGATGAATCCTAATTCTACTGTTCCCGAGCGTCTGCGAAAATTGCATTATGCCGAGAACCACGGCTTGGATCTGGAGAATTTTACCGAGGACGCGGTTTATTCCTGGCTTGCGGCCCGTTCCGAGCGCGGCTGCCGTCCGACCTCGAACAATCATTATATCCGCGTGTTCAACTTGTGGTCGCAGTTCCGCAATCTTCCTTTCCATTTCAAGGAATACCGCGAGTATGCCAAGCCGATCCGCGTTCCTACGGCGCCCGATGTTCGCGCCATGGTTCTGCATTATGGGCGGCAGACTTCTTCCGACCGCCGCAACCGGCTCATGCTTGTATTTCTTGCCATGACGGGCCTACGTGCCGCTGAGCTTTGCGATTTGGTTCTTGACGACATAGATTACAGGTCGGGCGCGGTTATAGTCCGCTGTGGCAAGGGCATGAAGTCGCGCACCGTTCCGGTAAAATGGAAGTTGCTTGTTTCCGATAATTTCCCCTGCGTCCGTGATTATGTGGAAAAATGGCGTATCAGGTCGTCAAGCAAATATCTCTTTACGATGAACAAGGGCAAAATGACTACTGCATTTTTGCGCAAGATTGTAAAGGATGCTGGCCGCAAGGTCGGAATCCCTTGGATGCACCCTCATTTATTCCGGCATTATGCGGCTGTTTCTTGGCTCAGGGCCGGAATCGATGTTGCGACTGTTCAGCAGCTTCTTGGGCATTCCAGCGTCGCAACTACGAGCCGCTACCTTCATGCTACCGATGCCGTCCGCGCAATACGCGAAGCGCCGATTGAGGATGTTTTCGCGGTCGGAAAAACTAAAAAACCCGTTAATCACCTCATGCTTGATATGGAGGGATTGTAAATGGGCTGGGGCAGATTCGAACTGCCGACCACCGCCTTTCCTCCCGCAGAACCGAAATCCCGCGGATGTAAGGGCGGTATCATAACCGCTAGACCACCAGCCCGTGGATGTGTCTTGAGCAAAACTCG
>JAQUQK010000016.1 GCA_028716125.1 Thermoplasmatota archaeon
TGCTCGACCATCAGGCGGTCCAGCGCCTGCACGGAATAAAGCAATTGGGTTTCGCATATCTTGTTTATGGCGGAGCTAATCATACACGCCTTGAGCATTCTCTTGGCACTTCGCACATCGCCTCAAAAATGGCGCATGCGATGGGATTTTCAAAGGAAGACGCGAAGACCGTCCGGGCGGCGGCGCTCCTGCATGACGTAGGCCACCAGCCATATTCGCACACGCTTGAATACATCGTCCACTCGCGGCTTGGCACAGACCACATGGACATCACTAAGGAAATAATTCTCGGAAAACGCAACATTGCAATGGATGCCGACGACCTTTTTGATTACGAGCCAATTAACAAGATTCTGGAAGCGCAAGGAATAGACGCAAAGGAAGTTGCAGACCTTGTAACCGGCGGCTCAAGCAGCCCTTACACCACAATCGAGGAATTCGGTTCTGGCAGGCGCATCCAGCAAACAAACGGCGATCCTGCTCTCGGCCAGATAATACATTCCGCCGTGGACGCAGACCAGATAGACTACCTGCTGAGGGACGCTTACTATACGGGAGTCGCCTATGGCTTCATCGACATGGATCGAATATTGCAGACAATCTGCATAAAGAATGGCAACATCGCATTTGACCGCAAGGGCGTGAGCGCGCTTGAGAGCGCAATTGTCGCAAGAGGGCTGATGTATTCCTCGGTATATTTCCACAAAACCGCAAGAATCGCAGAGTCTATGCTATGCCGCGCAGTTGAGCGCATCCCCGATAGCAAGATGTTTGACTTTTGCGCGATGATTGATTCAGAGCTTATTGAAAAATTGAAAACCGTCGGAAAATACCAGAATGACATGGCTTTGCGCCTGAAATACAGGAAACTTTTCAAGACGGGATTTTCGATTCCACTTGCGGAGCTGACGCAGGAACAGCGCAGTGCGCTAGTTGATGCAAGCGACCCAAAGACCTACACGATGCTTGAGGACGAAATTGCGCGAAAAGCGGGAATTCCCGAAGGCTATGTTATGGTTGACACGCCCGGAAAGGAAGTGCTTGTCACAGAGCCGCGCATAAAATCAACCGACGTAAGAATTGTTGATGATGACAAGGTTGTGCGCCTCAACGACTGCACTCCGATTGCGCGCGCTATCCGGGAGCGCAACGTAGTGGATTGGGGTGTAATTGTAAGCACCCCGGAAAAGTTCAGGGAAAAGATCGGAAAGATTGCGGAAAAAGTGCTTTTCGATTAAGAGAAGTTTAGACGGATTTGCTAAAAAAAACCCAAACAAAAAACTGTCGTCATAGCGTTTGGAGCGGCGGCTATGTTTATTGGGCCGATTGTCTACCAAGGATGCTAAATGAAAGAAGAATACTAATGAGAGATGCGCAGGCATCACTACAGATGGATAATAGTTAATTTGCACACCATGATGCTACAGCGCATTCAAGACAAAGAGACACATCTTACAAACATCGAGAAATGTTTGTCCAGAGAAATAAAAACCTTCCCGCGATAGCTTAATCAACGCTCACGGGATTGCCCGTAGTCCTAAACGGGCAAATCATATTGCACGGACACTGGACGGCGTTTTTTGAGGATGGGACGAGAAACGCCAGCGTGTCAATACTAACATAAAGAACGCTGGTGAAAAGATGGTTGATGGACAAAAAGGACTACTTGAGGACATTTTCAAGCCGCAGGAATCGGTAATATTCAAAGACAGGAGTGTAATGCACGCTTCATACACTCCAAGCACCCTGCCGCACAGGGAAGCGCAGATAAAACAGCTTGGAAACCTGCTTGCGCCGGCGTTCAAGGGCGGCATTCCGTCGAACGTCCTGATTTACGGAATGACCGGAACCGGAAAGACGGCAACTGTCCGCTACGTTTCAAACGAGCTTAAGGCAGCGAGCGAAAAATACGGCGTTCCGATGCACTGCATTTACCTCAACTGCGAAGTAGTTGACACTCACTACCGCGTTATGCAGAACATCGCGAACAATTTCATAACCGAATGGGATGAAAGGATACCGTTCACGGGCTGGCCAACGGATGAAGTATACGCAAAACTTCGAGGGGCGATGGAAAAGGCCGGCGGGCTTATTTTGATAGTTTTTGACGAAGTTGACCGCCTCTTATGCAAAAGCGGCGACGACGCGCTTTACAACCTTTCGCGCATAAACTCAGATCTTCAAAAGGCAAAGGTATGCATAATCGGAATATCCAACGACCTTAAATTCACGGAATACCTCGACCCGCGCGTCCGCTCAAGCCTGAGCGAAGAGGAGATCATTTTCCCGCCATACGACGCAGGCCAGCTCAAGGACATTCTTAAGCAGCGCGCTGGCGCAGGCTTTGCCGAAGGCGCTGTCCAGGATGGCGTAATCGAGCTTTGCTCTGCAATCGCCGCAAGGGAACACGGAGATGCGCGAAGGGCAATAGAATTGCTGCGCATTGCCGGCGAGTTGTGCGAGCGCCAGAGCGCAAGCAAGGTGGCTACCGACCACGTGAAGATGGCCTGCAAGACAATCGAATCCGACAGGATTGCCGAAGTTATCCGCAAGCTTCCGATACAATCAAAATTGGTTCTCCTTTCGGTAAGGGCGGGAGACGCTTACGCCCAGCCAGGCGCAGGCGAAGTTGCGCTCACAACTGGCGAAGTATATGGCGCATACCGCGACCTTTGCAAGAAGACGGGAATGGACGTTCTTACCCAGCGCAGAGTTGCAGACCTTATTTCTGAGCTTGACATGCTCGGCCTGATTACCGCACGCGTTATTTCGAAGGGCAGACAGGGAAGGACAAGGGAAATTTCCATAAGCACGGACGTCGCAAAGCGCGACCTTGCAAACCTGTTGGAAGACGATGAAATTCTTAAAGACGTACTGGATTTCAAGCCCGCACAATCCAAGCTGATTTGAAAAAATAACTAATATCTCTGATGATGACAAGAAGGTCAGCTGAGCGGCCGTGCGGCAACCTTTGCCTTTGGCAAACCGCCCGCGCGTTTGCGTTGATGACCCCTATGAGTGCTGAAGAGTGAAACTTTGGAAAAAATAGCCAGAATTATCGAGGTGAGTTGAATGGTGGCAGTAAAGGAATTTGCAGGATACCGGCACAAGGAACCGCAGGAATTCGCGCTCAAGCCGTACGACGTCATAAGCGACGCCGAGGCTACAGAGATGCGCAAGAATTACAAATCGGGCATATTCATCGAAATCCCGCTCGGCGAAGGCGAGGAGAAATATAAAGTTGCGGCAAAGGAAACGGAGAAGTTTTCAAAGGAACTCATCGTTGACGAGCCGTCGATCTACGTTTACGAGGAATCAAGCAAGGAATTCACCCAGCGCGGCTTTGTCGTATGCGCTTCTCTCCAAGATTATCTCGACGGCAAGATAAAGATACACGAGAAAACCCGCGAAGCGCCGCTCAAGGACCGCATAAAGCACCTCGAAGCCACAAAGACGAACACTGGCCTTATCTGGCTCATCTTCAGAAAGAACGGCAAGATAAAGAGGATGATGTCGCAGATACAGAAGGAAAAGCCGATAATCGAATTCCCGAAATATGGATTCACGCACAAGGTCTGGAAGGTCTCTGACAAGGAAACAATACAGAAGGTCAAGGATGCATTCGCGCCGCTTGAGCTTTACATCGCAGACGGCCATCACAGATGCGCTTCCGCAGCCGAGATTTACAAGAGAAGAGTTGCAGAGGGAAAACCAAACGGCGAGCACGCATATGTCGAGGCGTTCTGCGCTTCCGAGGACGAGCTTCGCATAATGCCGTACAACCGCATAATCCGCAAGCTCCCGATGCCATTTGATGCATTGATTGAGAAAATGGGCGAGAAGTTCAAGGTCAAGCCCGCGAAGAAGGACAAGCCCGCGCACCATGAGGTTTTGATGTATGGCAACAGGCAGTGGTGGAGCGTGAAGCCGAAGAAAGTGCCGAAGGGCGATGTCGAATCGCTTGACGTGAGCATAATACAGAACGACCTGCTTGCGCCAATACTTGGAATAGCGGATCCGCGCAAGGATCCGAACATATTCTTTGAGGGCGGAGTTCTCACAAAGGCGGACATGCAGAAATTCGGCGATGCGGGAAACGACCTCGTTCTCTACATGCACCCGACTTCAATGAAAGAACTAATGAGAGTTGCGGACGCAAAGAAAGACATGCCGCCAAAGTCAACATGGTTCGACCCGAAATTGCTTTCGCTTCTGGTCTTCCATAAGATAGACTAGGAGATACGATGAAACTCGCCGAAGCATACGAACTCGTAAAAGACCTCATTTCGGAGGAAGAATTCAAACGGGAAATAGAGAAACACGGCAAAACATTCGGCGGGCTTCTGGACGATGGCGCGATTGCACACCTGATTGTCGATGAGCTTGGCAGGAACACGCATTCACTACTCAAAATTTCGGCGCTCTCGCCCGACAGCGCGGCGACGTTCTACGCAAAAGTCGTTGGAGAGCCGCAGAGTCGCGAATTTTCAAACGGCAATGGAAACGGCGGGGGCTATGGCGCATACAAGAAGATAACCGCTGTCGACGTTGCGGATGAAACCGGAAAATGCACACTTGTAATCTGGAACGGCGATGCAACCGTGAAAAAAGGCCAGACGATTAAAGTCACAAACGGCGTTGTGAAAAGCCAGTACGGACTTGAAGTCACGCTCGGCCAGTGGGGAACCGTCGAAGGTGCGCCGGAAATTTCAATCGAGCCGAAATACGAGAGGCGCATAATCAAAATCGCCGAACTGACTCCGGAAAGCACGGACGTCTGCATTGAGGGAAAACTAGTTTCAGTTTCACCTACGCGTACCTTCAACCGCAAGAACGGCGGAGGGACGAGCTTTGTAGCATCTGCGCAAATCTCAGATGAAACGGGGCAATGCGCAATCATCGCATGGGGCGACCAGGTGAAACTTTTCAAGGAGCTTGGGCCGGGAATCAAGGTTCGGGTAGAGCGCGCCCAGGCAAAGCAGGGATTCCGCGGAGGAGTTGAAGTTCATCTCCGCCAGAGCTCGGTTTTCAGGGTTTTGGAAAATTCAGATGAGAAAAAAGGGCAGACAAAGCTTTAGCGCTTTTCCATCATCTTCTTCCATTTGTCTGCGTCTTTTCTGTGCTCCCAGAGCGGAGACATTGCGCGCAATTCCTTCACGACTTCGGGCAGAATTTGCAGGAAATAGTCCACTTCTTCGTCTGTGTTTTCGCGCCCGAGAGTGACGCGAAGCGAGCCGTGCGAATCTACTGGATTAAGTCCTATTGATGTTAGAACGTGGCTTGGCTCAAGGCTCTTTGAGGAACATGCTGAACCTGTGGAAACTGCGATTCCTTTTTCATCCAGCTTGAGCAAAAGTGATTCGCCTTCGATTCCAGTAAATCGAAAATGGGCATTGTGCGGGAGGCGCTTTTCGGCATGGCCGTTCAGGTATGATTCCTCGATTGTTGAAAGAACAATTTTGATTATTTTGTCGCGCATCCCTTTCAGGCGGGCGCTGTCCTCTCCCAATCGCGCCTTTGCAAGTTCGCACGCCTTTCCAAGCCCGACTATTCCAGGAACGTTCTCTGTGCTGGAACGCAGACCCTTTTCGTGGCCGCCGCCGTGGATTATCGGTTCGAGCATCACGCCTTTTCTGACATAAAGCGCTCCGATGCCCTTGGGGCCGTAAATCTTGTGGCTTGAAAGCGCCAGCAAATCAATGTTCATCTTTCTTACATCCACCGGGATTTTGCCGACTGACTGGACTGCGTCTGTGTGGAACAAAATTCCTTTCTCGCGGCAAATTTTTCCAATTTCCCCTATTGGCTGAATTGTGCCGATTTCGTTGTTTGCATGCATTATTGAAACCAGAATTGTCTTGTCTGTTATCGCAGAGCGGAGCGCATCGATTGAAACAATGCCATCGCTTTGAACTGGAAGATAAGTCGCCGCAAAACCCTGCTTCTCGAGCCAGCGGGAAGTTTCAAGGACTGCAGGATGCTCGATTTTAGTGGTTATTATGTGGTTTCCCTTTGATCTGTTTTTTAGCGCCGCACCCTTGATTGCGATGTTGTCGGATTCCGTTCCGCCTGCTGTGAAAATTATTTCGTCGGGACTTGCGCCAATTAGCTGTGCAACCTGATTCCTTGCGATTTCCAAGGCGTTTTTTGCCTCGCGCCCAAATCCATGAAGGCTCGACGCATTGCCGAATTTTTCAGTGAAGAACGGCAGCATTTCCTTTACTGCATCTGGATCTACTGGCGTAGTTGCCGAATGGTCAAGATAAACTCTATTCATCAATACACCGCCGCATAAGCGCAATGCCGTAATATTCAGTCAACTTAAATTCCTCCCCCTTCACCAAACGCATCTGACAATCTGCTGCTTTCATTTGCGGCAGCATCTCCCGATATATGGACTCCGTCTCTTTTTTCCAGCATGCTCTCGATCTTGTCCTGCCGTTTGAGAATGAATCTGATTGCCTCTGCTACTGGGTCCGGGAGCACACCGTGCTCAATGGCGGCAAGATGCTTGCCCTTCTCTTCGATTATCCTGCCGGGTATTCCCACTACGACCTTGCCCGGAGGGACGGATTTTACCACGACAGACCCTGCCCCAACTCTTGCATTGCTTCCTATCGTGATTGGGCCAAGAAGTATCGCCCCCGCCCCTATCACCACGCCGCTTTCCACGGTAGGATGGCGCTTCTTCTTCTCGAGGTCTACACCGCCAAGAACCACGCCCTGGTACATCAGAACGTCGTCTCCCACTTCCGCGGTTTCCCCTATCACTACGCCCATGCCATGGTCTATGAAAACGCGCCTTCCGATGGTTGCGCCGGGATGTATTTCAATCCCGGTGAAGAACCGGTTGACGTGGGAAACGAGGCGCGCAAGAAATCTTAGCCGATGCTTCCAAAAGAAATGTGAAACCCTGTGCGACCAAATTGCGTGCAGGCCCGGATACAGGAAGAAAATCTCAATTGCGCTCTTTGCCGCGGGATCCTTTGCAAAAACGGTCTTGATGTCTTCCCTTAATCGCTTGAACATTGGATGCACCCATCACCGATTATATTCCGTCGAAAAGCCAAGTGCTGAGGTATCTTTCTCCCGTATCCGGCAGTATGACCACTATCATCTTCCCTTTGTTCTCGGGCCTCTTACCGACCTCAACGGCAGCCCATATGGCGGCGCCGGATGATATTCCCGCAAGAATTCCTTCTTCCTTTGCAAGCTGCCTTGCCATCGCTCCGGCATCGTCGTTTTTGACCTTCACGATTTCGTCTATCAACTCTTTTCTCAAAATATCTGGAACGAAGCCCGCGCCTATCCCCTGTATCTTGTGGGGTCCTGGCTTTCCTCCTGAAAGGACGGGGGAATCCGCCGGCTCCACTGCAATTGCCTTGAAGCCGGGTTTCCTTTTCTTGATTACTTCGGAAATCCCGGTTATCGTTCCGCCAGTGCCAACCCCAGCAACGAGAATGTCTATTTTTCCGTCTGTGTCGCGCCATATCTCTTCCGCGGTTGTCTCGCGGTGAATCTTCGGATTTGCCTCGTTCTTGAACTGCTGGAGAACCAGCGAGTTTGGCGTGATTGCGGCAAGCCTTTCCGCCTCCCTGATTGCGCCTGGCATTCCTTCAGGGCCGGGCGTTAGAACGAGTTCCGCTCCGAAAATCTTGAGGAGTTTTCTCCTTTCAATGCTCATGGTTTCTGGCATGGTGAGAATCAGGCGGTATCCTTTCACGGCGCTTACGTATGCAAGGGCTATGCCCATGTTGCCACTGGTTGGCTCTATTAGCACCGTGTTGCCTTTTATCATACCTTTCTTTTCGGCTGCCTCTATCATGCTAAAGCCAGCCCTATCTTTCACGCTGGACATCGGATTGAACGATTCCAGCTTCGCCGCTATCTCCGCCAGGGATTCCTTTGCTATCCTGTTCAGCCTCACAAGAGGCGTGTTGCCTATCAGTTCAAGGATGCTTCCTGCGATTTTCAATCAAATCACTTCCTAGTACCACCATTATATAACAGCGTTATATAACACCGTTATAGTTATTAACAATTTAAGCATTACTGTCCTTGTGAGAGTTTGAAAACACCCTGCGAAATCATAGTCGGGCGCATTCTTCCAACAATCCGCGGCGAAGTAGTCCGCCTTCTCTCGTCAAAATACAAGATGAAGCAGACCGAAATATCAAAAGCGCTCGGAATAACGCAGGCGTCGGTAAGCCAGTATCTTTCAAAAGACAGGGGCACAGACTTGGAAATAATGAAAATTTTTCCTGAAATTGCGAAGTGCGCCGAGGAAATGGCGCTTGGGATCTCCAAAGGCACGGCGCGAGATGCGCAAATCTCGCTCATGTGCGCCGCCTGCATGAAAATCCGCGGAGAAAAGTCATTCTGCAAATTCCACAGGGAAGCAATAGGATTGGAAGAATGCAAGATATGCAACGGATGAATTGATTGAAGTTAATAAGCGGCGTCCAAAATTTCGCAGTATATATGCATTGTCCAAAACAATGCCGTCTGGATTATTTTTTTTGGACAGGCGCAACTGAACGGAAATTTATATATGCTGAGAGGGGATGTACTCTGTAGAGCGTCCAAAAACGTGCAAAACGGTGTGTGTAAAAATGAGGCTCTCTGACGATAATGTAAAGCAGATTTTTGAACTCAAGGAGCAGGGCGTGAGCGTGCGCGACATTGCCCAGAGGCTTGGCGTCAGCCAGCAGGCCATATCTTATCATCTATATCCCAAGTACAGGGAGCACACGATAGAAAGGGCTTCAGAGAAGGCCGCGAGCATTTCCGGCTGGCGGATGATTTACTTCAAGTGCCCGAAATGTAATTCAGAAAACATAGAGGTGCGCCTCCTGAAAAACCGCTACGAGTGCCTTGACTGCGAGTACATCTGGAGATAATTAGAGAATTTCGAGAAAAAGGTTTGCGCCTTCACTTTTCGACAATCAAATTCGCCGACATCTTGTTTGTGTCCGCCATGGCGAATTCCTTTGACATCGAGAGGCAATTCTTCGGGCAGACGTCGTTGCACTGGCCGCATTGTATGCACTGCGCCGCGAATATGCGCACCTTCTTGTTTTCGGGCAGGAACTCAATTGCGTGCGCAGGGCAGACGTTTATGCAAAGCTTGCACCCTATGCAGGTTTCCCTGTTGTAGAATATCTTGCCGCGGAAATCCTCCGGAACTGGCACTGGCGGGTTTAGCTTCGCCTTTCCCGCCTGAACTGTCGCAACAAGCCCGTGGACGGATTTCGGCGCATGCCTTGCAGGGAACTGGTTTGTGGCAGGCCTCTTGAACATCTGCGTGAGAAGCTCGAATATCATCGTCATTTTACCACCCTCCGAGGACCTGTGGATACCATTCAATTCCAAGCAGGTTCAAATCCCAGATTATCAGCACGAGGCCGAACAGCGCCGCGATTGTCAGGGGCGCCCAGTATGTGTAGACTATCTGATCTATCTTCAATCTTGCAAAGGACGTGCGTATGACGGTTACTGACACGAACAGGACAAGGAACAGCTTCAGCAGGAAGAATGCAATGTCGGCTGCGATTGCGCCGACGCTCCCCGCTGCAAGCCCTACGATGCCCGCAATGCCCCATGGGAAGAATATCGCGACGAGCAGCGCGCCCATAACTATGGTCTTTACCGCGTCCGCAAGGTAGAAAATTCCCAGGTTGCGCCCGGAATATTCCGCAAGAAGCCCGCCTACGATTTCAGTCTCGGCTTCAGGCGCATCGAACGGTATCTTTGAAAGCTCTGCAGGGGTGACAATTATTAGTACCACCAGCAATATCGCACTCCCTATGATGCCAAGTATGCCGGAATTCATCCAGATTGGATTTGAGGCTATGGACGTAATGGAGAATGGGTTTGCAATGCCGAAAACATTCAGTTTCCATGCAATTGAGACCACTACCGCCGCAAGCGGGAATTCATAGGACATCATCATTACCATTTCCCTCTGCGCTCCCACCGCCGCATAAGGCGAGCCGGAGGCAAAGCCTCCCGTCACCATCGCAAGCGAAGGGATTACGAGCAGGTATAGCATCAGTATTATGTCGCCGTGCCCCTGAAGGACTGGCGCAAGCGGGCCGAGCGGCAGATATAGAAGCATTACCGCTGAAGACGCAAGCCCCAGCACCGGGGCGGAGCTGAACATCCATTTGACGGCGTTTTCGGGAATTATGTTCTCCTTTGAGAAAAGCTTGCCGACGTCCCAGAACGGCTGGCGGACGCGCGGCCCAATTCTTGCCTGCATCCTTGCAGAAAGGACCCTGTCGATTCCCTTGAACACAAGGCCGAAAAAGATTCCGAATAGCATGACGAGAACTGAGCCAATTACGGCCATTAAAATGTCCATTCCGTTCATGCCATCATCCTCCTTGTCTTCTCAACGCTCATCTTGTGCAGTTCCTCGCCGGATATCATGTATGGCTTTTGCCCTTCCTTTACAACTACTGCCCTGTCAGTGCAGGACATGCACGGGTCTGTCGAAGCTGCGACAATCGGAATGTCCGCAATCTGCTGTCCTTTCAGCATCGGAACCCACGGCATCACGTTTGCATATGTAGGCGCCCTTACTTTCCAGGCGGTGACCTTGTCAGATGCATCCATGCGGACATAGTGGTAAACTTCTCCTCTTGGTGCTTCATGCCTTCCAATGCCTTCGCCATGCGCCTTCTTGAGCTGTATAAGCAGACGGGTGATGTTCGGCTCCGCAAGTATCGGTCCTTCCGGCATGCGCTTGAGGCATTCCTCTATGATTTCAATTGACTGTTTGACTTCGAGCAGACGGACGATTATTCTGTCGTAAACATCGCCGTGAACTTCTCCAGTGAGCGCATCCGGCGTTATTGCCTTGACCGGAATATCAAGATATGCGCCAAACGGCTGGTCCTGGCGGACGTCCTTTGGAACGCCTGATGCCCTTGCCGTTGGGCCAACTGCGCAAAGTTTGAGCGCGTCTTCCTTTGTGAGAACTCCGACGCCCTGCGTTCTCATCTTTATGACTTTATCCTGAAGGAAAAGCTTGCCGAGCTTCTCGAAGTTGTCCTTGTAGTATTTCAGGGTTTCAAGAATCTTGGGGATTTGGTCCTGCTTGATATCCCTGCGGACGCCGCCGATCATGAACATGTCGTAGTGGACGCGGTTTCCGGTTATCATCTCACGCAGGTCCATCTCGTTTTCCCTTACTTTCCATGTATAGTGCAAAAGCGAGTCAAAGCCGATTTCATGCGCTGCTATGCCCGCCCAAAGCAAATGGGAGTGCATCCTTTCGAGTTCCGCAAGAATCGCCCTTATGTAATCCGCTCTTGGCGTGGACTCAATGCCGGAAATGTGCTCTACCGCCCTGACGAACGAATATGCGTGGCAAACCGTGCAAATGCCGCAGATTTTCTCGGCGAGATAAATTACCTGAACGGGGTTGCGCTGCATTCCCATCCATTCTACGCCGCGGTGGTTCTGTCCCGGGACTACTTCGACGTCAACGACTCTTTCGCCGTCAACCTTGAAATTGAAAAGCACGGGCTCCTCGAGCGCCGCGTGTATCGGTCCTACCGGAACGCTGTATTCTGCTCCGCCTGACATTTAGTTCGCCCCCGCATTCTCTTTTTTGGCAGGCGCAGAAGGTGCCGCTGCCTTTTCCACATTCACAGCAACGCCCTGTCCTGTTGGCGTGAGCTTTAGCCTTCCGACCTCCCAGAGCTTCTTGACGTGCTCTGGCTGGACGCCAGTCGCGTCCTTGCGCCATGGATAGACGCCTTCCGGGAAAGTTTCCGGAACGAAGAGCCTGCGCGCATCCGGTATGCCTATTACCTTGATTCCAAGCATTTCCTGCTTCTCGCGCTCCGTGATGAGTGCGCCTGGAATTATGTCGGTTATCGTTGGAACAGTCAAATCGTCCTTTGGCAAATCGATGCGTATGCTGACCGGGATTTCGCCCAAGCGTACTCCCCATCCGACCGTGAAGTGGTATGTTAGCTCGAGTATGTTTCCAAGATCCACTCCAGAAATTACCGAAAGATGCGGCTGCCACTCGCTTGCAAGGAAGCGCACTGCGTCCTTGAGCAACGGCCTTTCCAGAGTCATCCACACGAAATGATACTGCGTCTTGCTGACGCCGCCGGATTTGGTCTGCACTTTTGCATCCAGCACGCCTGCGCCGAATTTTGACTTGAATTTCTCGACTATTTCTTCAGGGTTCATTTCTTCCCCTCCTTCTTTTTGGTTTCGCCGCGCAATTCTTCCAATTTGGCCCACGCCTTTACAACGCCGTCAATTATGGCCTCCGGCCTTGGCGGGCACCCTATGACATATATTGTGACCGGAATAACATCATCTATCGGGCCGTCCAGAGTATATGAGTCATAGAAAACTCCTCCGGTCGAGCCGCAGGTTCCTACGCACATTACCACTTTCGGGTCTGGCGTCTGGTCGTAGATGCGCTTTATGCGCTCGCGCATGGGCTTTGTGACCGGTCCAGTGACAAGCAAGACATCTGCGTGCCTTGGCGAGCCCACGAGCTTTATGCCGAACCGTTCAACATCATAGCGGGGCGTAAGCGCCGCAACTATCTCAATGTCGCAGCCGTTGCATGAGCCGGAATTGACATGGAAGACCCAGAGGGATTTATCCAATGATTTTACGAGTTTCACAACAGCACCCCCACAAGCAATATTCCAAGAACTACGGCCATCACGCCGATGTACCAAATCAAGTAGTCGGTGACGTCGCCGGTGTGCGCGCCAACAGTTGGTGTATAATATCCTTTGAGGGCCTCGAGGAAGCCCCAATAGATGTTGCCTGCGCGGACGTGCATCGCGTCCTTGTTCCCTTCTGCATTTCCTGAAAGGAACGGTTTTGTCTGCTCTGTTCCCCTCTTGTAGCTCTTTTCGCCGAATGCGCGGATTATCAAAACCAGCACAATGCATACCACAAGTCCCAGCAACAGCAGGACCGGAGTCCAGAAACCAGAGCCAGTTTCAAGAGTCAACGATGCATCCATTTAAGCACCTCCAACAACATTGTGGACGTAGCCCGCATTGTTCAAAAGTGCATCCACTGCGGGATCGACTATTGTCTTTACCGCCCAGTCCGGGAACAAGCTGAACACGACAATGACTGCCGCGAGAACGCACATTCCAACGATCATGGACTTTGGCACTTCCTTTGCATTTCTGTAGTCAGAAAGCTGCGGCCCCATGAACGCCGAATGGAAAACTTTCACGAATGAGGCAAGCGTCAGAATGCTGACCACCATCGCTATGATGGACAGAAGCGGGCTGAACTGGTAGACCGATTCGTAAATCAGCAGTTTGGACGCAAAGCCGTTCATCGGCGGGACGCCGGATATTGCAAGAGCGCCAATGATGAAGAATCCTGCAGTCCAGGGCATCTTGTGGCCAAGCCCGCCCATCTTGTTCAGGTCGCGCGTGCCGGTCATGTATAACATTGCTCCGGCGGTCAGGAACAGCAAGCCCTTGTACATCGCGTGGTTGATTATATGGAAAATTCCGCCTTCCATCGCCTTGTATCCAAATGCATCCATCTGGCTTGAATCTCCCATTACCGCAAGGCCGACGCCTACGCCGAGAAGCATGTAGCCCGTCTGTGAAACAGCGTGGTATGCCATAAGCCTCTTGACATCGTGCTGAGGGAGCGCCATCGTGACGCCGACAAACATTGAGAGAACGCCAATGACGATCAGTATAATTCCAACCGTGCCGTATGTCATGTTCTCTATAATGGATTTGCCAAACAGCGTGAAGCTCACACGGAACAATGCGTACAGGCATGCCTGGCTTGCAGTCACGAGCATCGCGGTGATGTTTGCGGGCGATACTGTGTATGCGTCCGGGGTTACCATGTGCAGTGGAACCGCACCGCATTTCATAACAAAGCCAGTCATGAGTATGCCAAGTGCAACTATGTCGAGCGTTGTGTACTGTATGCTGCTCGCAAGCGCTGCCATGTTAAGGACGTTGTACTGTGAATAAAGCAAGGTTATCGCAATAAGCACGAACAGTCCGCCTATTGCCGAAAGGAGCATATATTTGAGTCCGCCTTCCGCGCTGTCGCCTTCTATGTAATACGCAGTAAGCGCAGATGACGAGATGGACAATATCTCAAAGAAGACGAACATGTTGAATATGTCACCAGTGAGTTCCATCCCAAGCATTCCTACTACCATCAGCAGGAGCAGGGTGTAGTATCTGTCCTTGCCGGTGTATTTGTCGGTCGCCGCCCATGAATAGATGGATGCGCCGAGCGCCACTATCAGGGATATGAACACCATGAAAATAGACATCCCGTCGACCTCGTACATTATGCGAATTGGCAGGTTCATTCCCGAAGGCAAGACTATGCCTGGAGAGGTTGCGCCAAAGACGTACGTTCTTGCGCCGTTTGCATAAATGTCAAGCGCCAGAAGGACTGCTGTTGCAAGCGAAAGCGCTATTGCGCAGGTCACGAATATGTTTCTCGCCTTGTCCGAAATCCTGCTTACCAAAGGCGTAAGGAATGCGCAAATGAGCGGGATCGCGAGTATGAGTATCGGTGCATGGGTGCTTATGAATTCAACAAACTGCATTTTCTCACCCCTTGAGTTTTGTTATCTTGCGCACGTCCAGCGTGCCGTATTTGCGGTAAATGTGTATTGCAAGCGAAAGCATCAGCGCAGCAACCGCAACTCCAATTACAATGCTCGTGAGAGTCAGCGCCTGCGGGATTGGCAGGGCATAGTTCAATGGGTTTGTGTCCGAAGGCGAAAGCGTGTAGATTGGCGCAACGCTTCCGGTCCTGTAGCCATGCGCTATCAGGAAAAGGTTGGCTCCGCTTTCTATGACTGAAACGCCGAGTATTATCTTGATTATGTTCCTGCGGACTATGCAGCAGTAAAGACCCAGGATTATTAGGGCCGCAACGCAGGCAAACGGCGTGTATGCATAAATTAATTCCAGTATTGTTTCAGCGTTCATTTAATGGCCTCCTTTTGTTTCATCGCCATTTCCTTTCTCTTCAGGTTCTTTGACGGTAGTGGCGTATGCCATTATCACCAATATTGCGAACAGGCCTGCGATTACGCAAAGACCTACGCCGATGTTCATTATTGGGAGAACTCCGCCAGTATTCAGATCGCCGCCGTTGGGGCCGTATCCAGGATACGTTCCGAAGAGCGAGCCGGTGTTCGCAAGGAAGTTGTAGAAGAACGTGCGGAACAGGCCAATTGCCGCAGTGCCAGCGAATATGAGGGCGCCAGCGCATTCGAGTATTGTAAGCTTATGCTCGCTTATTCTATGTAGTATGTCAATCGAGCCGTATGCCACGAGAAGCATTGCAAGCGCTGACGCAGTCGCAGCGCCTCCCTGGAATCCTCCGCCGGGAGTCAGGTGGCCGTGGAGTATGACATATATGCCGAAAACCATCGCGAACGGGAACATGACGTCCGCAATTGTTCTCACGATCTTCGACATGCGCATAGAGCTTTCGCCCTGCACTGCGTCTGCCTTAACCATGCAAAATCCTCCTGAAGAGCATTGCAACGCCAGTCACTGACGTTATGAGGATAGTTTCCTCTCCCAGGGTGTCGAATCCTCTGTAGTCGAAAACTATTGACGTTACTGCATTGTTTGTGCCAGTCTCATTCTGCGTATTTGTGAATATGTAGTCGTCCACTGGCGCTTCTCCGGGGTTTCCGAACGGGTGAAGGCTTGCTACGCAAAGCGCGA
>JAQUQK010000017.1 GCA_028716125.1 Thermoplasmatota archaeon
CGTCGTGGAGTTCCACAAGATCCCTTATCTCGCGGAAGAAAAGCATGGTGTTCTTCTCGAAGTCTATCGCATACTGGACCGCGTCCTTCTCGGCAAGGCCTTTCTTTTTAATTATCGCCTTGAACTTCGCCTCGCTGAATACTTCCGCGGAAAGCGCCTTTATGTAAGCTATGGTTTCGTTGTCGAACTCGCAGACAAGGGGCTTTTTCTCAACCGCATTGTAGATGTCCTGGAACTTGCCTATGTGCGCCTGTTCCTCTTTTCCAAGCGCGACAAATATCTTTTTCACGGCAGGGCTTTTCAGCTTGCCCGCGAGCGTTGAATAGAAGCGCTCCCCGTTCTGCTCAATTCCAACGGCTGTTTGCATCACGTCGCACATCGAGAAGTACATTGCCATAACTACCAAAGGAATATTGGTTTTAGGCGTTATAAATGTTTATGATTTGTGAGGCGTGGTAGGATTTAGACCCCGGCTGAAAAAAATTAGATGTATTTTTTAGATCCAAATTGTAAAAGAATAAAACTTATAGGAATGCTGAGATTTGATATTGGCATAAGACAAAACCAAAGTAAAACTCCAATATTGCCTATTCTAAATACGCCGTGGGTGATAGTTGAATATAGTAAAAATATTGCAATTCCCAAATAAAACGAGGTGCAGATGAATTTGAACTTTCCAACTTGTTTTGTTTTCCATATCCAATTAGTTTTCCATACTACAAGATATGTCGGCATCAGGAATGTCAAAAACACAATTGCTAAAAAAACCAATTCTGAAGTCGTGGCTCCGAAAGGCGCTGTTATTGCAATATAAGGAAACGTCATTATAATGAGCCATGCAAGATCGTTCCATCCTGAAAAGAAATTGGGATTTATCCACAATATTGTTTGAAGCGCAATTATCCAAGCGCCGCCGAGTGCCACGCCTATGATTAGCATTCTCTTTAAACTGTCAAAAAGTTCCTTGTGTGGATTTTTCAGTTTTGCAACCTTTTCCACTTGCCCTTCCATCATTGGCTTCGGCATCTCAATTGCTGAGTTCTATTTAGGGCTTTCTCAGCTCAAAATCCTTCTCTAATGGCTTCCATCTTTGGCATATTCTTGTGCAGGATTGCAAGCGCTTCTTTTACGATTGCGTCAACGCCTGCGCCGCTGGCCGTGGAAATCTTGGGGCGGTCCGAATCGGTCTTTGAGAGATCCATCTTGTTTTCGACGACGATTAGCGGGACTTGGAACAATCCCTTTACCGTTTCCAGAAGGCGCTCCTGATCCTCAAGAGTGTAGCCGCAGTGCCCCGTAGGGTCAATTATGAAAATTATCAGGTTTGCAAGATTCTTGAGTGCCATTACCGCCTGGCGCTCGACCTCGTTCATCTTTTCAAGCGGGCGGTCAAGGATTCCGGGCGTGTCTATTACCTGGTAGCGCACCCATTTGTGCTCGAAATAGCCGACGTGGATGCCTTTCGTAGTGAAAGGATAGGGCGCGATTTCAGGTGTTGCAGATGAAATGAGTTTTACAAGCGATGACTTTCCTACGTTCGGGAATCCAGCGACTACTATTGTTGGAGCTACCGTGTCGACTGTTGGGATTTTCTTGATTTCGTTTCTTACTTTGTTGAGGAATTCAAGGTCTGGTGCGAGCTGTTTTACTACCGAGGCAATTCGGCCATAGGAACTTTCGCGCAGGCGCTCAATGGTGTCCTCGTTGCGCGTCTTTCTCATCTGGGAAAGGTGCTTTGAGGCGATTGCCGCAACCTGCTTTCTGCACCAGTCTATGCCGCCAAGCGACTTCTTTATCGGATTTACGCCAATGAGGAGTTCAGCGAGTTCGTAGTAGAATGGGTGAAGCTGGTCGAAGGAAGGAAATGCGCTGACGTATTTCAGCAGGACTGCGTCTATTGTCTGCGAGACCGCCTGGACGCGCGCCATCGCCGTGTTGCGCACCCAGTAGAAATGCTCGCGGTCGTTGATTGTGATTTTGGACGAGCCCTTGAACGCCTTGTTTATGATTTCCTCGGCCGTGAGAACTGTGGGGATATTTCCGAATGCCATATCTTACGGTTGTGTATCGGTTAAAAGCTTATAAGAAGGTTTAGAAGAACGACTGGATGAACAGCACCATCGTGTAAACCGAGAATACTGCAGTGAGGCCAAGCCCCACATTAAGCGGCCATTTGTTGGTGTGCTTGCCCATAATCTTCTTGCTGTTCGTTATGTAGAGAAGGCCGATTGCAAGCACGGGCATTATGGGCGTCATTAGCGCCTGCGCCAGAACTATTAGCGATACGGGCTTCTGGTGGAACAGCGGCATGTACATTCCGGCGGCGCAAACCGCCAGGATCATGATCCGGAAATACTTGCTGTCCGCCTTCCATTCCTTGCCGAAGAAGTCAAAGACTGGCCACGATGTTATTAGAATGATTGAAAATATCGTGCTGATTCCTGCGCCAATGACGCCTATTACGAATAGCCACTTTCCGGCGAGTGCGAATCCCTGTGGCATCATCTGGGCAAGCGGTTCGGCCATTTGTATCGCGTTGTCTATCTTTGTGCCGAGCGCGAACGTCCCGGCAGCGCATGCCATCACTGCAACGCTGAGAACCGCCATCATCCCTGCCGACAGTATTGCGTCTTTCTTTTCGTGCTTGAAATCGCTTGGAGTCCAGTTCTTTCCTTTAAGAGTGTAGCTCCTCATAACAAAAGTTGCGCCGGAAAGCGTTGTTCCCACCATCGCCGCCGCAATCATCGCCCCGCCATCAGCCGGGATTGACGGGACCAATCCGGATGCAACTTCGGAAATCGAGGGAGCAACTAGGAAAGCGTCGATAATAAACGCAAGCCCGAAAATCGTGACGATTACAAGCATCCAGTTCTCGTATCTCTCATACGTCCCGAAAAACATCAGGACAAATACAAGCACGCACCAGAACAAAGTCGCCCATATGAAATCGATCCCGACAAGCGCGGCTGTTGCCTGCCCTATCACGCCGAATTGCCCGACGCAGGAAAAAAACTCGGTGAAAACTATGCTTATCACGAGATACGCGCCGATCCATTTCCCTATGTGCTTGTTGAATGCAGCAAGAACGGTTTCGCCGTTTACGAGCGTGACTTTTGATGAAACGGTTATCATGATCCCAGTAAAAACGCACGAAAGGAGCAGCGCCCAAAGGAGGTTCATGCCGTATTGCGCCCCAGACGTGGTCATGGTCGTAACCGAGCCAACGCCGATGTTCGCGCCGACGAGGAATATTCCCGGGCCAAATGATTTTATGGCTTTTCCCGCTTTTCCAAAGAACGCGGAAACGTTCTCGCCGGCGAAGTCGACATACTTTGATATGCTTGCTCCGTTTCCGCTCATGGGCTCATCTCCTCAGATGGATCACAGGTATTTCTCCAGGAATTTCTTGGAGATGTTGTATTCCTCAATGAGGTTCTCTGCCACACCGACGTCTATTGCAACGTAGCCGTTGAAGCCGAATTTGCGAAGCCCCTTGAAAGTTGCGTCCCAGTCTATTGTCCCTTTCCCCGGCGCAAGGTGCTCGTTAGTCCTGCTGTCATTGTCGGCAGCGTGGACGTAGAAAATCTTCTTCCCAAGTTTTTCAATTGAAAGCGGGATGATTTCCTTCTGGGCATGCAGATGGGCGGTGTCGAGGATTGCGCCGAAATTATCGTCATTCACTTCATCGAACAGCCGGAGCAGGGAATCTGTGTTGTTTATTACTTCGCCGACGCGCGGCTCGACGCAGAACTTCAGGCTGTTGTCCTTTGCAATTTCGTTGAGACGTTTGACGTTGCCTGAGAAAAATTTCCAGTATTTCTGCCAGTTGAAAGATTTCGGTATTTCTACTTTTATCTGCCTGCCGTATTTTATTGCCTCCTTGTACGGCACTTCACCGATAAATTCTATTGGTGGAGTGAAAGTATCGGTCTGTATCATGTTCGAGCCAAAGTATGATGCAAGTTCTGCGGATTTTTCCGTAAGCTTAAACGCCTTCTCTCGCGCCTTTTCGTTTGGGCTGAACACATCGCGGAAAAGCGGGCAGAAGTTGATGACCTTGACGCCTGAATTGTCCATTGTATCCTTAAGCGCTTTCTTGTTTTCCAGAAGTTCCCTGAGGTTTTTCTCGTTTATCGCTTCCAGTTCAAAGTTCTTGTAGCCCATTTGCGAGATTTCCTCTACCGCCTTGAAAACGTCCTTTATTGCAGGCGGAAAACCATACTTGAATATGGCGTAAAGCCAGCAGCAGCTAAGTTCCATTTCATCTCTCCTTTTTACAATCGCATGTCATTCTAAGCACGTCCAGCGCGCGCTTCATTCTATTACGACCGGCGACTCACCGCCCGGCGCCTGATCTGCAGTTAAGCCGTCGATAAGTATCCCGCCGATGTCTTTGCCATATATCGCCGGCCTCCAATCCGGAAGCTCGAAGCCGAATTTCACGTTGTGGAATTCAATCCCGTCGACGTGGCGCAGGAAGAAGCCGTAGGCTGGCGGAATGGACGGGACGAGGTATGGCGGGTCTGGGTATAATCCCATGCTTTCGCTCATTTCCATCGGCGGGAAAGGCAGGTGGGTCCAAACGGCGGTCTGCCCTCCGTGAGTTGTGACGTTGATGTTGCGGAAAACAATCCTGTCGCCTACCGGATGGTCTTGCATTCCAAGCACATAAGATGCGCCGACGCTTGTGGCTTTTGCAGACATGTCGCAAATCGTGATGTCAGTAACCTTGCCGATAACCTCCTGTTCCGGCGAGCGGAGGCGGTCGCCAAGGCGCATGAAAATTGGCCAGTTCACGTTGGTCATTGTTATATTGGAAAAGACTACGTCGCTCAAGGTGTTTCCGTCAACCGATATCATGGAAAGTCCTGAAAGCCCCATCCCGAAAACAGAAGAAATTGGATCGGCTGACGGGTCGGATATGAACTCCGGGTCTCTGATATAAACATCCCTGATTATTATGTGCGTTACGTCGCCGTCAGATTCCGTCCCTATTTTCAGCGCGTTGGCGTTGCTGCTGACTATGCAGTTCTTCACGGTTATGTTCTGGCAGGGGCGCTCGTATCCCAGTGTATAGGAACTCTTTATCGCAATGCTGTCGTCCGACGACTGTATCTCGCTGTCAGTTATCGTCAGCCCGTTGCAACAGACCGGATCGATGCCGTCCACCTGAACCTCATACGCCCTGTATTTTTCTACCAGAACATTGTCGCATCCGGCAAAGAACAGCGCCTCATCCGGGTTGCGGGTGAAAGTGACGTCCTTTACAAGCACGTTCCGGCACAATTTCAGGCTCAATCCTTTCGGGCCGCGCTGCTCCGCCCCGGCAAACTGATAAATCAGCGCGTTGAAGGCCGGCCCGACCGGACCTGGAATACTCTGGTTTATGTAAGGCAGTGGCGTGACGACGTCGTTTCCGTCGATTGTTCCAGGGCCGATTATCGCCACGTTTGTAAGGTTTTCACCCCATATCAAACTGTAATGGATGCATGTTTGCGAAGCGTCCTGATACTCCCAGTTGCTGCTCTCTCTCGGGTCGTAATCTGCTATGTCCGGACTTCCAAGGATGGTTGCGCCCTCGTCCAATTTTATTATGACTTCGCTTTTAAGATGGATAGATCCGGAAAGATACGTGCCCTTCGGTAAGTGAACTATTCCGCCTCCCATCTCGCTGCAGTTTTCTATTGCCGCATTGATTGCATTGGTGTCAAGGGAGGCTCCGTCGCCAGTTGCGCCGTAATCCATAACATTGAAAACGACGGGAAATCTCTGCGATTTTCCTATTCCATGGAAACGCGTGTCGCCTTCCGCAATCTCAAGACAGTATGTTTTTCCCTTTCCGTCAAGGCTGCTTTCGCTAAAACAAACCGAGCTTTCGCTGCTCTGGACGCCCCAGGTTTCGGTAAATGTGTTCTTTCTCACAAAGCCGTCTGCGCCTATCTCCATATATCCCGTGCGCTCGATCAGGATAGTGCATCCCTCTGCCTTGTCGCTTGCCCCAAAGCCTGCGCCCTGGAAGCCAAACTGGACGCCGGTGTCGTAATATCTCATTGTCCCTGAACCTGAGATCGAGACGTTGTAGTCGAGGGTGAAAACTCCGTTTGCGTTCTTTATGTTTGTGCAAAACATCGTTGCTTTCAGCCCTTCCCCCTCGAGTTCCGGCTTGCCTTTTTCGGAGAGGCGCGGGGCATACAACCCTGCTGTGTCAAATTTCATGATCTTTGCCATAGCCGCTGACTGGGAGTTGCCGTCTCCAAGCGGCAATGAAAGAAATTCAAGCGGCTGCTGGAATTCCACGTACATCGATTCCTTTCCGGAATGATCGTACATGACCCATCCGAAGTCCGCAAAGCCGGCCGCGCCGAAGCTGGCGTAATTCACCTGCTTTGAGGTCAACGCTTCGCGCCACTTTTCGATGAATTCGCCTGGAATCTCAAAGCCGTCTTTTGTTTTGAGAATTGAAGACTCGAAGCATCCCGCTTTTGCCCCTTCGGACCACGGAACTTCGGATTCGCCAGTGTATTCTGTTCTAACGTCCATCTCGGTGTCGCCTATTTCGCCTACGCGAAGCGTGTAGTCCTGGAAAACCCCCCACTGCAGGTCGGCGAGGCGCTCCTCGTCTCTCATCATACATCCTGAAAACGACCCGATTATGAAAACAGATGCGACAAGCGCCGAAAGCAGGCGTTTCACATGCTCACCTTGAGGAAATGTAGTGGTTTGTTTTCTTAAATATGTTTCCATGCACTGGCTGCCGCAGGATTGATATATCTGCAAGCAAACCCCTTGAATCTTCATTCCGCGAACGGCGCTTTCTCTTCCTCGGGGACGTAAACCCCTTCCGGCGTGTATCCAGTATAATTTGAATTTCCTTTCCAGGGCACATCCACCAATTTTCCTTCGCCTATTTTCACCGCAAAATAGTCCGCTTCTGTGCCGACAATCACCACTCCGCCGGAAATGATAGGGGCGCAGCATATGCCCAGCCCCGCCTCGGTGCGCCATACTACTTCCCCGGTCGCCTGATCCTGGATAATGAAAGAGCCTCTTCCGTGGGATGCCGTGTAAAGATATCTGTCGTCGACTGCGCTGGTCGCCCATCCATCGTCTCCATCGACTGCGTTTTCCCACAGCGTGCTGCCGTCCTTCCAGTAAAGCGCTACCCTGGTTCCGTCCGGCGTGTTGTAAAGAGGGACGAAGAGGCGCCCCCTGTGGTACGTGAGAACGGATTTTATTGCGTTTCCCTCGAAGATTCTCTGCCATGCGACCTGTTGCTTTTCGGCGTCAATCGCATAAACGGTTCCGCTTCGCCACGGCGCGTCGCTTATGCCGTCGTCATACGGAAACCAGTCAGTTCCTATATAAATCAATCCATGGTCGCTGTCGTATATCGGCGTATTGTATGTGTTCCCGACATCGAGCGGAAAAGTCGCCTGCGCCGGCGGCAAGTGAGCCAGCGGCAAGCTCCATAGGGGGCTTCCAGTTTTCTTGTCATAGGCGCGGAAAAAGCACGGATTGTGATAATACACTGTGTTGCCGACTATGAGCGCCCCTCCCCTGTCCATGAACTGCTGATATGGAGGGAATGCGGATTGCAATGTAGACCAAACCTTTTCGCCGGTTGACGCCTTGTAGCACCCTGACGGCAGGTAGAAGCAGTCGGTCTCACTGTCGTACGGAAACACTTCCACGTCAGCCCCGTAGTCCACAGACCACTCGTTTTCTATTTTCCATGTGGTCATATTTATTACGCAAACCGTGCCGGAACCGCCGAATTCCGTTTCCAAGGCATGGCAGAAAAGATAGACTCTGCCGTGCGCGAAAAACGGCGCGGTGGCCGACTTGCGGCTCAGGTTGATTTGCCGCTCGACGTTTCCGGTGTACAAATCCACGACCTTGAGATTCGGCGGGTCCTCGTTGCACATGGGGCAGAAAACCTTCCCGCCGTAAACGGTCTGATGCTCGTCCCAGAAGCCCGCGTGCCTCCAGAGCATGGTGAAATTTCCGAACTCAATGGGGTTTTCTTCAACGCCGCCGCTTGGGCTTACTGTCTCCTTTTTTTCGCCGCCTATGCATCCGGATAAAGGCGATGCCATGACGAGGAGCGCCAACAGCATAATGGCGATTGCCCTGCTAAATAGCGTTTTACGCGTTATCGAGTCCATTGTACACCTTTTTCGACGTTGCTTTCGAATCCGGGACGATTAAGCCGGCATTACATAAACGAAAATGCATATCCGAGAACCGTCCCTAGCGTGTGATCCACGAATTCGTTTTGTTGCCTGAATACGATGGCTGGCGAGCCGCCGGGCGCCTGCTGGGCATTGAAATTATCGATGAGTATGTTCTCCACATCCTCGCACACCATTCCCGCTCTCTGGTCCGGAAGTGTAAATCCAAGTGAGATATTGTGAAACTCTATGCCTTTCACGTGGCGTACGAAGAATCCATATGCGACAGGAAGGGTGACTATAAACTGGGGGTCCGGATACACGCCGTCGCTCTCTCGGATTTCTGGCACCGGCGCGTCCGTCATTGCCCTTGGATAACCGCCTCTCACGGTTATGTTGATGTTGCTGAGCTTGACTCCGCCGTCCAAAGTATACCCTTCAACTGCGGTGATGCTGGACGTCGCGATGCCTGCCCATGTAGTCGCCTCGACGTTGCTTATGACCGCGTTCCTCACGCTTCCTATGGCAGTGCTGGTGGCGTTCGGGGGGCCGCGCATCCTGTTGCCGAGCCTGACAAATATGGGGCATTCCACGTTTATCAGCGTGAGGTTTGAATAGCATATGCCGTCGAGGATTCCGCCGTCCTGCGACATCATGACAATGCCGCCGGATACTGCAGTCGGATTTGCCCTCATAGGATCGCGCGCCACACAGCTATCGAACAGGATGTTCCTGAAGTCCCCGGACGACTCTGTTCCTATTTTAAATGCGTTTATTACGTTGGAAATGAGCGAATTCTTGAAGGTCAGGTTCTCGGTGGAGCGCTTGTATCCGAGCGCATACGTGGCTTTGACCGCCACCGCATCGTCGAACGACTTGATCTCCGCGTTGGTGATTGTGACGTTGTGGCAGCAGTCCGGGTCTATCCCGTCCACGTTAACGTCGCGTGCTACATATCCATCTATGTAAACGTTGTCGCAGCCCGCCATCAATATCGCCTCGTCAGGCGCGTTCTTAATCATGATGTCCTTAATCAGAATGTTCGTGCAGAGTTTTAGCGCAATCGGCTTAGGGCCGCGGTTGTATATGCTGTCGCTCCGGTAGAGGAGATCGCGCATAATCCATGCAGGCTCCTGCGGCGGCCCCTCGCCAAGCGGCGTGGCATCGAATGCCTCGTTGCCGTCGATTGTTCCCGGTCCGATGAATGCGATGTTGGTCAGGTTTTCTCCCCAGATGAAGCTGTGGTGGAAAAAGCTGTGGGATGCGTCCTGGTAGGTGTTCGGGCGCTTTTCATATGGATCGTATTGTGATATGTCCCTCGTCCCAAGAAGCGTTGCGTCCTTGTCGAACTTCATGGTCACGTTGCTCTTCATGTGTATTGAGCCCGAAATGTATGTGCCGGCCGGCAGATAAACTATTCCTCCTCCTGCCTTGCTGCAGTTGTCTACCGCGGCGTTTATGGCTTTGGTGTCAAGGGCCGCGCCGTCGCCTGTTGCTCCAAAATCGCGGACGTTGAAACCAGGGAATTGCCCGGATGCGCCAATGGATGCTCCAAACGCATTTTTCGCCGCTGGCGCCGCCGAGAGAGAATATGTCTTGCCGGCCCCGTCAAGGCTGCTTTCTTTTATGACCATGTCGCTTGAGGTGCTCTTGGCATACCATGTCTCGGTAAAGATGTTCTTGACGATGCCGTCGGTCTTCGACACTTCCATAGTTCCTTTGCGGGTGATTTGGACGTTGCATGTTTCTTCTTTGTCCCCTGTGAGAACCTGCCACTGTATCCCTACGTCGTAGTACCTGAGCGTTCCCTGGCCGGTTATATTCAATGTGTAGTCGAATGCGACGTTTCCTCCTGGAGTTGGCGCGAAATTCTCGCATACTATCTTTGCAGTGGCGTCTCCCTCCAGTTCCGGCTTTCCCTTTCCTTCATTTCTGGGCGAAAATAGGGCAATTGTGTTATACTTCATTATGTAAGCCGGGGTGGTGCTTTCGATGCGATTTTCCGACGAGCCCCAGTTGCAAAGCGTCAGTGGCTGCTTGAATTCCATGGCCACCTTCGCCGCGTCGCTGCTCGGAGAGTTGTAAATTATCCACCCGAGATCCGCAAAACCTTTTTCGGTTGTCTGCCAGTAGTTTATCTGCTTGGTCGTAAGCGCGTCCTGCCACCTTTCGGAAAATACGCCCGGGAAAACGAAGCCGTCCTTGACCGTTGAGACGTTTGATACGAATTTTTCTGCCTTTATTCCCGACGCCCATGGCGCTTCCGATTCCCCGGCAAACGTCCTGAAGACTGCACTCTCAACTCCGCCTACGACGCTTGTATATAATAGCGGATTTGTAAGCGAATGCACAGCAGATTTGGACGGGTTTTCGCCAATGCATCCCGATAGCACCGTTGCCGTAAACAGCGCCACAATCGAGATTGCGAGCGCCTTGCTAATCGCCCTGTTCATGTTATCTCCTCGCCATTGCCATTCTAATTAGTGCTCATGCTTTCTGTATCGTAAAGTTGTCGAACTTTGCCCATCCCATCTGGTGATTTGGTTGCCAGAAGAGCGTGTTGTCCGCGTAGGAATTGGCGCAGTAGAAAAGGCCGACGCTCTGCGAACCTTCGGCGGAGGCAATGTCCACGGATCCCAATTCGGACCATTTGATCCCGTCCGTTGACTGGGATGCCGTAAATTTGGTGCCATTTTTGGCCAGCTTCAGCCAGATTGGGAGCGCGCTGGCGACGGTCGCGCTCTTCTCTATATACCCGTTGTCGTCGGCGTCCCATCCGAAGTATGTACCGCGCCCTTTGGCATTTTCTGCGCCCAGTATCAGATGGCCTTTGGAAGAGGCGGCGGCCGAGATGTCGTTTTTAACCATTATCCCCCCCTTCGCATAGGTGCCTGCGGTGTCTACGCTGACGACCTTTACAGAGACCTCAAAATTCCCGCTTATTGGCGTATAAACTGCGCCGTACTGGTCTGCCATTGGAGGAAATACGGCATATGCCCCTGCCGGCGTCCCCGACGTCCCTGAAATTGGAACCGGAATCGGAACCGGGAAATAGCCCATGTAATCCGCAGTCGCATCATAGACGTCCACTCCGCCGGCATATATCTGCATCATGCCATCTTTCTCTTCGAAACTCGTCCCGTCCTCTGCGTCGCAGTCGGCGGTTTTCCATGCGGAATTCACCGCGCTGTCGTCGAAGTCGTCGCTGAAAATTATGTTTTCGGCAGTTTTGTTCGCATTCTCGGTCGCATTTGTCTGGTTGGGTGCCTGCTCGGTTTCACTGCCAGACGGCCCTGCCGATGTTTCCGTGGCATCCGTCGCAACCGTATTCTTCTTCTCGCTTTCTCCGATGCACCCGGCAAAAATCGTTCCCAACATCAGGCCTATTACTGCAATCGCCATCAATACATTCTCTTTCATTTCACCACTCCTGACACAATCGATGCTGCTTTTTACAATTAGTGGTCTTTCCAGCAAGCATCCAGACAACAATGCAAGTGTATTATTAGTTTATAAGTTTGCCGTTCAAACGTCGTAAAATGAAGACATAAGAGCAAAACAACGCTTTGGAAACCCGTGCCCAATCATAAATCATAGAAAGGCACAAGGTCGCAGCACAGGCATTTTGCACACATTGTATTCATAGATTTCGTCGTCAGTCCGTGCTTTTCCAAAATTCCCTTGAGCGCTTCCGCCAGCCGAACGATTCTTTCCGGCTCCTGTGGTTTCGGCTCGAATCCGAGCGCTTCCTTCAGCGTGGCGCGGTTCAGGTCATTGATGCGAAGGGCGCGAAGCGTTGGGATGCATCCAAGAGACGCAAGAGTTTCGGCGCATTTCTGCACGTCTACGTCTGATTCGCCAAAGCCGAAAATTATGTTTGAAGTGACTTTGCCTTTTCCGAAAATCTGAACGGCACTGGCGATCAGCGCAAGCGATTTTTCATAGTTGAAGCCGGGGCAAACATTCGCGAGAATTTCCGGGGTTGCCGCCTGGATGTTGAGTTTTATTTCATCTGCGCCGGCGTCCTTTAGTTGCTGGATTTGCTCGCGCGTTTCGGCGTATGGTTCGACTCCGATTGCCGTGCCCGGAAGCGCCTTTCGAGCTTCGCGCACGACCTGCACAAAATCGTCAATCTGCTTTTCCACAGTTTCGGGGACTGCGCTTGTGATTGCAATCGCGCTGAAATTATTTTCTTTGCATGTTTTTATTATGAAGTCGGCGACCTGCTTTGTTGTGCGCGGCGTGTCTTTTATGCGCGGGGAATTGCAGAAGGCGCACTTGAAAATGCAGTGGGAATGTATGTTGACAAAGCACTGGTCTGGCGCGTGCGCCGGGACTTTGAGGACTTGAACTTCGCCGATGAATTGCCTGCCGTTTTCAAGAATCGAGAACCTGCCTTCGGCGTCCTGCGCAAGTGAAAATCTGCACGGTTCTCTTTTCACTGCCAGCTTTACGCGCGTTCCGTCAAAGCTGAGGGCAACAGAGGCGCTGCCTGTTCCCGGCCCTGCGGTGGATTTGGAGAGCGGGAACGGAAGACGGATTTCCGGCGAAACAAAGATTTTGCCTTCCGAAATTAACGATGCTTTCTTGTCTTCGGCGTCCAAATCATCGCCCCTCATCGGCAAAACTATTTGTCGCCGTATTTCTCGTAAATGCTCTCAAGAACCGGCGTCTTCTTGCACACGCCGCAAATTCCGCATATGCCTGGCTGGAGGTCTTTTATTCTTCCCGCCGCAATCTCGTCGGCAAGGTGGCCTATCTGAGTTTCCATTTCCTTGTTGTTGAACTTCGATAGCCCGCGCCTTGATTTCAAGTATTGTGAAACTGCCGCCGGCGTTATGCCTAGCTTTTCAGCTATGTCTTTTTGCGCCATTCCTTTTTTCTTGAGTTTCGTGGCAAGGTCGCGCCGAATTGAAGGAAGAACGTACCAGACTATTAGCTCGCAGGGCATTTTCATTGTATCGCGCCTTAATCGGCTGGGAATATTTAATTAACGCTGTTTATCGTTCGTAAAGTTAACAATTGTTATAAGTCGGCTTTTCATTCATGGCCGTAGTTAACGATAGTTAACAGCGGTGATTGAATGGCGATATTCAGCAAGGTCGGGGAAAAGGAAGTCACGAAGGCGATAGTCGAAGGATTCGCAGAGCAGTTCATCGATTACATCGAGTCCGACGTGATAATCATAGGCGCAGGCCCTTCAGGGCTTATGTGCGCAAGAGAACTCGCAAGCAAGGGAGTAAAGACCCTTGTAGTCGAAAACAACAACTATCTCGGCGGGGGCTTCTGGATTGGCGGATTTTTGATGAATACTACGACTTTCAGGGCGCCGTCGCAAAAAGTGCTCGACGAACTTGACGTTCCATACAAGGAAGTAAGCAAAGGGCTTTATGCAACAGATGGCCCGTATGCATGCTCGTCCCTGATACGCCAAGCATGCAAGGCCGGCGCAAAGTTCCAGAACCTGACAAGATTTGACGACGTCGTTTTGCGCGAGGGCAAGAACGGAAAGCCGCGCGTTGCTGGCGTTGTCGTAAACTGGACGCCAGTCCACAAATTGCCACGCGAAATCACCTGCGTTGACCCGGTTGCGCTAGAATCAAAAATAGTTATCGACGGCACGGGCCACGATGCTGTAGTCCTGCGCTCGCTTGAAAGCCGCGGAATGCTCAAGCTCCCTGGCTTTGGCCCGATGTGGGTCGAGAAGTCAGAGGACCTTGTGGTTGAAAACACGAAAGAGGTTTATCCGGGCGTAATTGTAATGGGAATGGCAGCGGCAACTGCATACGGCCTCCCGCGCATGGGCCCGACCTTCGGCGCGATGATGCTTTCCGGAAAGAGGGCGGCAGAAATCGCGATTGAGAAACTAAAGGAAATGAAGAAGTAAGCGGAACAGCGCTCATACTCTCAATCAATTTTATCTGTCTTTATTATGATGGTGATAGCAGTTTAGAGTTTTTGATGTTGGCGCAGTGAAGTCTTATTTTGTTTTCTTCTGTCGCCGTGGACTTGCGCCGACGGCAAGTTTATGCAATGGCTGTTTATATCATTCATATGTGAATGACGCTGCCGGCAAAAGATTTTGGGAGATAGACGTCCTGCGCAGCATTGCAATAATTCTAATGGTAACGTATCACGTTTTTTATGATCTGGACTTCTTTGGCGCATATCATATCGACAAGAGTTCTGGATTCTGGTGGCTCTTCCCGCGAGCAATTGCAACTACGTTCATCTCGCTTGTAGGAATTTCCCTTGCCATCAGCTATTCAAGGGAGAGGGCGCGAAAACCAGAATCTAGCCTGTTTCCCAAATACCTCAAGCGCGGGCTTGTTGTGCTCTCGTTTGGCATGGGCGTCACCGCGGCGACGTGGATTTTTTTGGGGGATTATTTTGTCAAGTTTGGAATCCTGCATCTCATCGGAGTTTCCATAATCCTGGCATATCCTTTCCTTGGAAAGCGCCTGCCAGCCATAATCGCAGGCGCGTCAATCATACTGCTTGGGCTCTTGCTTAAAAGCGCAGACGTCAGCGTACCTTGGCTTTTGTGGCTCTGGCCAATGCCAAAGGCGTTTCCTTCCGTAGACTACTTCCCTGTTTTACCATGGCTTGGCGCGGCGCTAATTGGCGTTTTCATTGGAGGCGTGCTTTATTCTGGCAATTCCAGAATTTTCCGGCTGCCGGACCTTTCCGGACGTCTTCTGATTCGCGCCCTTCAGTTTCTTGGAAGGCGCTCCCTTGCAATATATCTTGTCCACCAGCCGGCAATACTTGCAGTGCTTTACATAATTAATGTAGCAAACGTGAGAGATTTCCTGTAATTTTGATTATAAAAAAAAAAGGGCGCGCATCCCAAACTTAAAAATGCGGAATTCCATTATGGCAAGGTTATGCTTTCCTTCAAGCGGCTGCTTTGGTGGATATTGGCCGGAAGCGCCGGCGGGCTTAACAGGGCGCGCATACTTCGGCTTTTGAAAAATTACCCATCCAATTACAACCAGATCGCCAAAACCCTTGGGCTGGACTACAAGACGGTGCGGCACCACATGGACGTGCTATCCCAGAACAAGCTCGTTAATTCACAAGGGGAAGGCTACGGAAAAGTGTTTTTCATTTCGCCTGATCTCGAGGACAATTGGACGATTTTCGAAGAGATTTGGGTGGAAATTGGTAAAAAGAATAAAACCGGGGAACCGATGGAGGAGATTAAATGAGCAAATGTAAAAGCACGGCATTGATTT
>JAQUQK010000018.1 GCA_028716125.1 Thermoplasmatota archaeon
AAGTTGAGAATCATGCGCTTTTCCCAAATCGCACAAATGTTGAATTCATCCAGATCCTTGGAAAGAATGAAATTGCGATGCGCGTCTGGGAAAGGGGCGTTGGGGAAACGTCTGCGTGCGGGACAGGCGCTTGCGCGAGCGTCGTGGCGGCAAATCTTGCAGGATTGGTTGGGAATAAGGTGAAGGTTCATTTGCCCGGCGGAATTCTGAACGTAGAGTATTCTGGTAATATAACACTAATAGGAGAAGCGGAAAAAGCGTTTGAGGGTGAAATTTAAGATTGGAGATGGATGAAAATGGAATTCAAATTTGCAGAAAGGATAAACAAGCTTCCGCCTTATCTGTTTGCGGAAATTGAAAGGATAACAAGCGAGAAAAGAAAGCAGGGAAAGCGCCTCATTTCGCTTAGCATCGGCGACCCGGACCTGCCTACGCCGCAGTTCATCATAGATGCAATAAAACGCGCTGCAGACGATTCTGCAAACCACAAATATTCGTTCAGCCAGGGCGAAACTGTATTTAGAGAAGCGGTTGCGAATTGGTATAAGGTCAGGTTTGGCGCAGACGTGAATCCAGAGAAAGAAGCAATAGCATTAATCGGCGCAAAGGAAGGCCTTGCGAATTTTGCGAGAGCGTTTGTAAATTCCGGCGATGGCGTTATCGTCCCGGACCCCGGTTATCCAGTTTATGCCAATGGCGCAACTCTACTAAACGAAGGAATTCCGGTTGCTCTCCCGCTTCTTGCGGACAAAGGGTTCAAGCCGGATTTTGACGCAATTGGCGCGAAGGATTTGAAAAAATCAAAATTGCTTTTCCTGAATTACCCTAACAATCCGACGGGTGCAGTTGCTGACAAAAAATTGCTCAAGCAGGCGGTCGAATTTGCCTCGGAAAACGGGCTGATTCTCTGCTATGACAACTCATATTCGGAAATTACTTTCGACGGCTATCGGGCGCCAAGCATTCTTGAAATCGACGGCGCGAAGGACGTGGCGATAGAATTCCATTCATGTTCAAAGACGTTCAACATGACTGGCGACCGCATAGGATTTGCCGCGGGAAACCCGAAACTCATGGAAGGATTGAGGAAAATAAAATCCCAAATTGACTCAGGACCGCCGATATACATCCAGAAAGCGGCGGCAGAAGCGCTCATGAGCTACAAGAAAGGCGGCCAGCCGGATTACATACGGGAAATGAACAAGACATACGTTGAGAGAAGGGACGCGCTTGTGGGCGGGCTCAACAAGATGGGTTTCAATTGCAGGAAGCCAAAGGGCACTTTCTACGTCTGGGTGGATGTTGGCTGCGATTCAATGCAATTCGTGTCAAAACTAATCGATGCAGGAGTCGTTGCAACGCCGGGCATCGGTTTTGGCGAACAGGGAAGAAACTTCGTTCGTTTTGCAATAACACAGCCGAAGGAGAAAATAAGAGAGGCATGTGAACTGATGTCGGGTATTATCGTCGGATAAAACGTTTAATCCAATTTCCGATTCAGCAATGATGAAGCTTGCCATTCGGATAGACACGCGCGATGAGAAATTGTACGTAGCGATCGCATATGGGTTGTGCGCCATCTCTCTGCTGAATTTATTGCCGGGCCTTCCGCCAATCATAACGTTCCTTGTCCCAATTGGCCAGTTCTTCGTTTTCCGCATGACAAAGACGCATTTTGCAAAGTTCGGCACGGCACAGGCACTCATAATTGGCATTCTGCTTCTGCTTTGCGATTTTGCATTGTGGCGGTTCATTCCGACCGGGATTTATGACAGCGAAAGGCCGCTTGCCCCGATATTCCGCTCATCCATATTGCTCTGGATTTTCAATCTACTCTATACTGTAGTCTGCATGTGGATAGGAAATCGCGCCCTCAAGGGAAGAACGACAAATCTCAGCATAATAACAAGGATCGCGATAGGGCTTGCGCAGGGGATAGATGTACAATAGTGGTGCGTGGTGCCTAAAATAAAATTGAGAAAACGGGCAAGTTTTTAGGCATTACATTCGATTTCCTCCTTAATTTGCATATGCAGAATTCTTTACCTACGTAATTTTTCGCTCCACAGTAGCTTTATATTGGGCTTGTCCATTCAGGGGTTGCAATTTCAGGGGATACAATGACGACAGTATATGATGTTCCAACCGACGCGCTAATCGCAAAGGTTGCACAAAAACTGAAGGAAAACGAAAAGGTCAAGCCTACAGAGTGGGCGCCCTTCGTCAAGCTTGGACTGCACACCGAGAAGGCTCCGGTCCAGCATGACTGGTGGTACACCCGCGCGGCATCCATGATGCGCAAGATATACATCGAGGGACCGCTCGGAACCGAGAGGCTCAGGCAGATGTACGGTGGACCGAAAGACCGCGGAACCAAGCCCGACAGGGTAACAAGCGGATCCGGCGCAGTCGTGAGGAATATACTCAAGCAGCTCGACGATGCCAAGCTCGTTGAGGCGATAAAAGGAAAAGGAAGGCTCATAACCCCAGCCGGACGCAAGTTCATGGACGGCGCGGCATATGAGGTCAAGAAGTCGCTCGAGGCAACGATCCCCGCTCTTAAGAAATATTAGTAGTGGTGAGAATGCCGGAAGACGAGGAACTTGAAGCGATACGAAGGAGAAAATTGCAAGAATTGCAATCAGGCTACGCGCAGCAGCAGGCCCGCGCGGAGCAGCAGCAACAGGTGGATGCGCAAAAGCAGATGCTTCTAAGGCAGATAACGACGCCTGAAGCACGCGAGCGCCTCGCCCGAGTTAAGCTGTCTCGCCCCGACGTGGCCGGCGTTGTCGAAGACCAGATACTGTCTCTTGGCGCAAGTGGGCGCCTCGACAGGATCATCGACGACGAGATGATGCGCATGTTGCTCGACAGATTGATCCCGAAGAAAAGGGAAATCAAGATTGAACGCAGGTAAATTGACGATAGGTGAATGATATGGCAAGAAACAAGCCGTGTGCGATGAAGCTCAGGCTGCTCCATGAGGAAAAGTCCAACAGACGTGTTCCCGCGTGGGTAGTCCAGAAGACCGGAAAGCGCGTAACGCGCCAGCCGCATCAGAGGAACTGGCACAGGACGAGCCTTAAGGAGTAAGGCGATTAAGGAGTGATGACATGCCGGAAGAAATTGAAAGACTTTACACGATAAACTTCACAAGGGTTTACAAGGTAGGACCCAAGAACCAGCGCGCCGCAAGGCTCGTGAAATACATACGCGAGTTCGTCGGCCACCACATGAAGGCCGAAGATGCAAAGGTCTGGATCGACGAGACGGTCAATGAGTCAATGTGGGGAAGAGGCATCCTCAAGCCGCCAAGGAACATCCGCGTAAAGGTTACGAAGTTCGACGACGGCGTAGTGGAAGTTACCCTCCCCGAAGTCGAAAAGAAGGAAGGCAAGAAGGCAAAGGCGCTCGCGGAAGAGAAGAAGGCAGAAGAAGAGAAGGCCGCAAAGAAGGCGGCGGCAGCCGCGACAAAGGCAGCAAAAGCGGCAGCCGAGGCAAAACCCGCAGAGGCAGTACCGGTAGCCGCGCCAGCACCTGCAGCCCCCGCAGCAGTGTCCAAGCCTGTGGAAACAAAGAAGGAATAAATCCTTCACTTTTTCAAATTTATTTTATCTAGAGCAGGTCTTTTATGAAAATCAGCAGGATGGACGTTCTCGGCAGCCCGTTTCTGGGTGTATTTTGCAAGGCAAACGACAAGTATGCAATAGTGCCTACCAGCACCCCAAAAAAGGAAGTGGAGCAGATTGCCGAAACGCTTGACGTAAAAATAACGCAGATGACAATCGGCAGCGGAACAATACTCGGTTCGCTCATTGCGATGAACAACAAGGGCGCGCTTGTAGTCGATTATGTATCAAACAGCGAAATGTCAATTCTTCGCAAATCTCTCGAAGGGATGCAGATCGCGTATCTGGGCGACCGCAACAACGCCGCAGGCAACAATATAATGGCAAACGACAAATGCGCGGTAGTGAATCCGGAAACAACTGCGGAATGGGTCAAGATTATCCAGGATACCCTTGACGTCGAAGTCGTCAAGATGACACTTGCAGGATGCGCAACAGTTGGAAGCGCAGCAGTCGCAACAAATAAAGGATGCCTTTGCTATCCTAAGACAACAGGGGACGAAATGGCTGCACTCAAAGCAGCGCTCGGAGTGGAAGCACTCAATGGCACGATAAACCACGGCGGGTCGATGATTGGCGCGGGAATAATCGCCAACACCAAGGGTGCAATCGCAGGCTCCCTTACGACAGGCATCGAGCTGGCACGCATTGAGGAAGCTCTTGGCTTCTTGGATTGAGTTGGAATAGTTTTTATTCTCCTTTCGCATCTGTATTATTATGGAAATTTTTGGTATCTGTGCCGTATGTGCCGCCCCCGCAGGCAGGACTTGCGTTCTTTGCGGCAGAGGATTTTGCGAGGAGCACATAAATGCGCGAGGGGTTTGCGTGTTTTGCGCCGGTGGCAGGTCGGAGGAAAAGCGAAAGACAAAATCTGCGATTCCCCGCCAGCGAAAAGGTGTGCAATGATTTACGAATTCGAGGGCAGGAAGCCGAAGATAGACAAAACGGCCTATGTCAGCCCGGAAGCCACGGTTATCGGCGACGTGCGCATCGGCAAGAGTGTCTGGATTGGCCCCGGCGCAGTTATTCGCGGCGACTACGGCACAATAGAGATTGGAGACAAATCCTGCGTCGAAGATAATTGTGTTTGCCACGCGCGCAATGGCCAAAAATGCGTTGTTGGCAAGAACGTTACAGTTGGGCACGCCGCAATCATCCACACCTGCACCGTAAAAGACAACGCCGTAATAGGAATGGGCGCAATAATATCCGACTGGGCCGAAGTGGGCGAATGGGCGATTGTAGGCGAAGGCGCAGTAGTGAAGCGCAGCCAGAAAATTCCGGCGGACAAAATCGCAGTTGGAGTTCCCGCAGAAATTGCAGGCGATGTTACGCAGGAGCGCAAAAAGGAAGTTTTGGCTTACAAGGCGCTTTACATAGATCTTGCAAAAAAGTATCCGAAAAGACTGAAGCAATTATAAATTCAAATGGCTAATCTAAGGATTGCTCCGTAATGTGTCGCTTTAGTCCATTTTCAGCTATATGTACAAATAGAGAATATGCCATTTTGCCACTTTTTGTCAGCCGCCAGTACCCGTTTTTACTCTGCTCAACTAGTCCGTCATGGTTCTTGAGTTCCGATAGCTTTGGCGGCAGCGAAAACGGATTTAGCATCACTCCTAACTGTTCGCAGCCCTTGACAATTGGGGTTATCAGGTATTTTGATCCTCCCTTGCTTTCCCCTTTTCTTCCCAAATACATGACAATTATGCGTTTTATCGGATTTCCGATGGCGTCCAGTATCGGGCACCATTCTTTCAGAGCAATCTTGCATTTTCTGGAGTGCGAGGCGCTGCCCAGCATCCACTCGATGATGTTAAATGCATCTTTGCCTCTTTCAGTAAGGCGCCAAAAATAATCCGAGTCTCTCTCGACAAGTCCATCCTTCTTTCTAAGCTCAGACAGTTTTGGCGGAATCGAAAATGGATTTATGCTATATCCGCATTCCTTCATATTTTGGACAACCGGAATTACTAAATTCGCAGAACCGCCGAGGCATTTGCCCTTTATGCCGATGTGATATATGACTGCTCTTTTAGGCAAGTTGCCAAGGGCATTGAAAATTATGCCCAACTCTTTGATTTTTTCTTTAGGGTCAACGTCATCTGGCGAATCCACTTTTTCACCTTTTAATGGAAATTATGTTTTATGGATGCAGATATGCAAATGGTAGATTTAAATTATGGGATGCCGCAGCATCTGGCCGCAAAAACCCGTGCGCCGAAAGACGAGTCGGAGAAAAATGCAATCAGGCGGCGCTAAACCAGTTTTTCCAGATTGAAACTCTTTAAATCCCCACCCGATTCTCCTCCGATAAAATGCCAGAAGAACTCTCGCCCCAAATGCGCAGCCAGTTAATGCAGTTCGACCAGCTTCGCCAGCAGGCGCAGATGATTTCGATGCAGCGCCAGCAGATGGAGATGAAGATGGAAGAGAACAAAATTGCCATCGAGGCGCTGGAAGCGGCAAAGGACGATGCGCCAGTTTACCGCCAGATCGGGGCGCTCATGATACAGACCGACAAGAAGTCAATGCTTGAAAAGGTCAAGGAAGAGAACGAAACCCTTGAGATACGCGCAAAGACGATGAAAGCGCAGGAAGAAAAGGCAGTCGAGCGCCTGAATGCTTTGCAAGCGCAGATACAGGCGGCAATGAAAAACGTGCCGGGCGCGCAGTAGAATTATGGATGAATATTCCAAAATAATCCGGGCGCTTGAGGTGTCCGGTCGAAAACTCATTCTTTCCCACGTAAACGCAGACCCAGATGCCATAGGAAGCGCAGTCGCGCTGAAACTGTCATTTCCAGAAATAACAATCGGCGCGGTCGAGAGCATCCAGCCGATTGCCCGCAAAATCTGCGAGCGCGTTGGGGTTCAGGCGGAAATAAATCCTGCAATTGAGAATTTTGACGCGATTTTCATAATCGACACTTCGACAAAAGCGCAGATTTGCCAGTATGCCCAAAAAATTCAGGAGTCCAAAAAGCCAGTTTACATAATAGATCATCATGCTCGAAGCGACTGGCAGGCAGACGTTTATCTTTGCGATGAACTTCCTTCGTGCGCTGAAGTCGTTTTCAGCATCCTCAAAAAAGCGGGCAAGCAAATAACAAAAGATGCGGCGCTCGCGCTTCTTTGCGCCATAATCACAGACACAGGAAAATTCAGGTATGCAGAACCGGAAACGCACAAAATCTTTGCGGAACTGCTGGAAACTTCGGGTCTTTCCCATGACGACGTGTTTTCAATTCTCGAAGGTGATGAGGAAAACGGCGTCTCGATGCGCATCGCCCACCTGAAATGCGGCCAACGGGCGCAGTTCGAGCAGGTTGGCGACTTTATAATTGCGTGGTCGAATCTAAGTTCCTTCGAGGGCTCGGCATCGCGCGTGCTTGTAAACGCTGGCGCAGACGTTGCATTCGTTCTTGCGGAAAGTAAGGGGGAATTCAGAATTTCCGGGCGCGCTTCGTGGCGCGCAGTGAACGCCGGTTTGCATCTTGGAAAAATGATGCAGGAAATCGGCAAGCAATTCAACTGCTCGGGCGGAGGGCACGGGGGCGCGGCGGGGCTGAATGGAAAGCAAGATGGGGGCAAAGCGCTCGGCGCCTGCGTAGAAGAGGCAAAACGAGTTTTCAGCGGCATTTTGTCAAATAAGACTTAAAGCCCATTTTTTGATATGTAAACGAAATATCCAATCCCGATATAAAACGTGTAAAGAAACTATCCAATCGGGATTTAAAAGGAGAAAACATAATCTTGTTCGTGAGAAACATGGCGGGGCTTGCAAAACGAATCGTCATTGGCGGAATAAAGGCAGTTGCGCTTTTCATTGTGTTTTCGTTTCTGTTCCTGGCCACCAGTACAGCCGTGGAATATGCGAGCTACAAGGCTAATGAGGCGGCCGATGTTGGCGACGGCATCCTGGTTCAAGTTCCATATTCACGAATGGGCGACACGGCAAGTTATTCGCTTTCTTTTAAGAATTACACATACAAAAACCCGGTTTATAAGAAGGAACTTTATCGTATACATTTTGGCGAATCACTAATCAATGAGAATATTGCAGACGCTTTCGGTTTTAGGGAACCTCTCTTGAGAATTGATGAATCTTTTAATTATTCTTTATCTGGCTCAGACAGTTTTCCATCGGATTTTTTTACCGCATTTGATGATAACTATTACATCTCTTATCGCAATACGACGTACTATCTCAACGGCTCGGGATATCTTGCCCAGCGCAATAGGGAAGACGTGTATTCAACGAATTCAGATGGCATAAAACCAGAGGTAATGGAAAGACAATACGACTATGGTTACGGCCTTGGGGGATGGGAATGGGCGATGTGGGGCCAGGGATGCAATTTTTCTTATAATCTAAGCGCCGAAGAGTATCTTGAATATGATATAGCGGGGAGTTACAAGGTAGATAACTGCAAAATAATAAATGGATATGTATGCGTTTCAGAAACAGAGGAATACGACTATCGCCTTGACCATGAGAATCAATTTTGCTCGGATAATCCATTTACCACGTACTTTGTCAGATATGAAGGAGAAGCGAAAGGTGTGCATGAAGAAGTAAAAATCTGGCGTTCCAGCGGCTCTCCATATATAATACTCAAGGAAACGAATGTTACTGTTACAAATGCCGCAGGAAATATTATTGATGAGATATACACACAACTTGTTTTTAATGAAATTAATGTCGGCTCGGTACTGGTTCCTTGGGCAAACAGCAAGTTTGGCTGGATGCCACCCCAAATGGATGGAAATGGATTAATCAATCAGGATTTGGATTGGCAGCCGATGTTTATGGAAATTGCCCCTCAAGACGGGGAAGGATGCGAACTTGCTTATCTGCTCAGTGAAGTCATAACAAACATTCTCAACGATCCTTTGATCGGTTTTTCTGAATACCTTGCGTCGCACCCTGGCGCGTATCTTCAAAGTGCGTATTACAATCGGTTTGAGGATAACGACTATCTTCAGAGATACGGATTGCTTCTAGGAACAACAGGGGAGCAGGAAACCGAAACGCATTCGTGGCATCTCATATTCAGCGACGAGGGCGGCAGCGGCTATTCTGCTTTTTCAAACAAGACAATCTTAAAGGCCATCCCTGAATTGGTTCTGGCAGTGGAAAATTCTGAAGAATATCCTTTTTCTGCGATTCCGATGCAAGCTCCAATTACATCGGGAAAAGCCCCAACAATACAATCCGCCATAGAGGTTTGGAGGAGAGACGCATCCGACTACTTCTCAAATATGAACGTCACTCTATTGACATGGGGCGTTGAAGATTTTTGGTTGTATGATAGCTACGCCAGAAATCCAAATTTTCCGTGGCGGGAGTTGTTTTGTTTTTCATCGGTGTGCATAGGATATTACTACAACGGATGGGAAGTAGAACAATCTTTGTTATCACAGAATACAACATACACCAGTCGGGTTGAAGAATCCTGCATCAAAATAAACGCATCAAACGGAAAAACGAACACCCTTGGGGAATATCAAATAGTATATCAACCGGACCTTTCGTCAGATCCCTCGAATCCTTATGGAGGTACGCAAGTTAGCGGAACACAATCTAAACAAAATGGCGAATATTATGTTCCCGCAGAAAGCAGCTACCCCCCTTCCTGGTTCCGCCTCTCCATTCAGAGCATTGAAAAAACCGCCATTGGTTTCTCCATCGTAGGGGCGCTTGCCGTTATAGTCTATTTCACATCGTCTCTGAAGTACGGTATTTCAAAGATGTTTTTCTTCCCACTATTCTCAAAAACCCTCAAGGACAACGCGCTCACACACAGGACGCGCTCCCGCATATTCAAAATAATACAGTCGGAAAGCGGCGCCAACATAAGCGACATAATGAAGAAAGCGGATATTGCATGGGGCGAAGCCGTGCATCACCTGGACGTCCTGGAGAGCGGCGGCTACGTGATGTCGATGAAGCGAGGCAGGAGCAGGCGCTATTTCATAAAAGAAGGAACGCAGGATTACGCAGCGCGGGAGATAAGCGTAGTCATGCGCAATCGAACTGCGGAGCTCATATATAATTCGATAAAGCGCACCCCGGGAATAAATCAGAGGCAGCTTGCGGAAATTGCGGGAATCAAGCATCCTGCCGCCATCTGGCACATAAAACAGCTAAAGGGCGTTGGGCTTGTAGAGGAGCGAAAGGAAGGGAGATATACGAAGTATTTCCCGGCGTCTGCAGCAGGAAGCACGTTCGGAAATAATTAACCTTGAGGAAAATGCGCTGAAAGAGTGTAAAGAAGAAGCGAAGAAGTTTCTTTCTAACTTACAACAGTGACTTTTAGGTCGTCAAACCACGCAGTGCCGGTCCCATGCAATCCCGCTCTTGCAAGAAGCATCTCGGTTCCTTGTGGAACAATCATTGGGCTTGTCTTGTAGTATTTCCAACCACTATTGCCTTTTGCTTCTGACGTCGTAGATTGATCGAATATTGTTGTGTACTCATTGTCCCAACACTGGAGCATCAAAAACGCCCCATCACTTGTCACCTTTTCTGTTCTTATCCATCCAGAAATGATTATGCTTTTTCCAATTAACACTTTAGCGCCATACATTGTTTGGCCCCAGTTATTATACACGTTGCCGTTGTATTCGGGATATGTGTATGAATTGGAGATGCATGCGCTTCTCGCGCCACCGTGTTTCTCGAATTTATCTGAGTACATGCTAAGCCCATTTGATGCAATGCACGCCTTGAACCATTCCTCAGGAGCGCCGTTATCTATTTCCTCAAAACCCGGATTTTCAAGTAAGTTAGCATTCGTTTCTTCGTTATTTCCCGTAATGGAATTTATTCCTTCTGAAACATCCAATATGCACCCTGAAAGAGATGCTAAAATGAATGTGAATGATAGAATCATTGCAAGAACAGGCAAACAAAAGCGCCTTTTGCCCGAACGCACAGCATTCGCATCTTTTATCTCTTTTGTATTGAATATATCACACTTCATTGGCACCACATCTTTCTGCACTAAAATCGCAATCTAGGTTTTATTTGTTTGTGAACAATTTGTGCCATTCTGTCCAACAAAATGCCATTCTGTTCGCGGAAGCGCAGGAAAATCACAATTTTAAACGCATTTCCGATTCTCCAGCGATAAGATGTCTAGAATTTATATCGGCGTAGCCTGGCCTTACGCAAACGGCTCGCTTCACTTGGGACACGTCGCCGGATCGCTTCTGCCACCGGACATATTCTCAAGATTCCACAGGATGCGCGGGAACGAAGTTCTGATGGTTTCCGGCTCTGATGAGCACGGAACTCCGATTACAATCACTGCCGACAAGCAGAAGAAGACCCCGCAGCAGGTCGTTGATGACTATCATAAGGAGCACGTTGAATCGCTGCGCCAGCTGGGCGTTAATTTCGACCTTTTCTTCCGCACCTCCGACCCAAACCACGCTAAAGTGGTCCATGACGTTTTCCTTCGCCTGCTGGAAAAAGGCTACATTTACAAAGCGCCGACAACCGCGCAATACTGCCCAACCTGCAATAAATTCCTGCCGGATAGATATGTTGAAGGCACATGCCCGCACTGCGGTTCTGATGCGAGGGGCGACCAGTGCGACAACTGCGGAAAGACGCTCGATCCCACAGAACTCAAAAATCCGAAATGCAAGCTTTGCGGCGGAACGCCTGAAACGCGCGACACGGAACATTTCTTCCTGAAACTCTCTGCGCTCCAGCCCATGCTCGAGGAATGGCTCAAGGACAAGAAATACTGGCGCCAGAATGTATTGACTTTCACAGAAAACTGGCTTAAGAATGGCCTCAAAGACAGGGCAATAACGCGCGACCTGCAATGGGGAATCAAAATCCCGCTGCCGGGCTATGAGGGAAAGCGCATCTATGTATGGTTCGAGGCCGTGATTGGATATCTTTCGGCGTCAATGGAATGGGCAAGGCGGGCAGGAAAGCCGGACGAATGGAAAAAGTTCTGGCACGGCAATGAGGCGCGCGCCTACTACTTCATCGGCAAGGACAACATCCCGTTCCACACGATAATCTGGCCTGCAATGCTTATGGGCTACGGCGGGCTGAACCTTCCATATGACGTTCCCGCAAATGAGTTCCTGCAATTTGATTCGCAGAAATTCTCAAAGAGCAAGGGAATCGGAATTGACGTGCCGTCGTTCCTTTCAAAGTTCGACTCCGACTCGCTGCGCTACTATCTATCAATCAACATGCCAGAAACAAAGGACATGAACTTCACGATGGAGGACTTCATCGCCAAGAACAACAACGAGCTTGTCGCGGCAATCGGCAATTTCATCCACCGCTCTATCTCATTCACGGTTTCAAAGATGGGCGACACCGTGCCGCCAGTTGGAGAGCTTGACGACCTTGACCGCCAGGCGCTTGCGCAGACGGAAGCGGCGCACAAGCAGGTCACGGAACTCCTGGAAGTGTGCAGATTCAAGGACGCGATGAAAGCCATTCTGGACTTCGCCCAGGTGGGCAACAAATACATCGACACGAAGGCACCTTGGAAGCTCGTGAAAGAGGACAAAGTAAAATGCGGAACCGCGCTTCACGTCTGCCTGAAAATGTCAAAAGCCCTTGCCGTCATGATGGCGCCATTTATGCCGAACGCAGCAGACAAAGTATGGGCAACTCTTGGATATTCCGGCTCAATTCACGCCCAGAAATGGGAAACGGCACTTGAAGATATCGCAGCAGGCCAGAAGCTTCAAAGCCCTTCGCCAATTTTCAAAAAAATTGAAATGGAAAAAGAGGCGCTAAAAGAGCAGCCGAAGCAGGAGGCAAAGCCCGAGGCGAAAGCCGCGGCTAATGCGCCAATAGCAAGCCCGCGGATTGCAGCCGAGAAAGCAGCGCCCGCGCCAACAGTCATTTCAAAAATAATTGGAAAGCCCGAGGACTATATTGACCTGCGCATTGCCGAAGTAAAGGAAGTTGCGCCGCATCCAAACGCGGACAAGCTCTATGTTCTGAAAATAAACCTTGGAAAACACGGCGAGCGCCAGTTAGTGGCGGGCATAAGAAAATACTACACTCCAGAGGAACTTATCGGGAAGAAAATCACAGTGGTTGCAAATCTCGAGCCAGCAAAGCTTCGCGGCGTCGAATCTAATGGAATGATTCTCGCGGCTGAAGATTCTGGCGGAGTGGTTTCAGTCCTTATTGCGCAAGGCGAATTAGGAGAGCCTGTTTTTGCAGAAGGCTCGAAGCCAGCAGATGCAATTAGGCCCACGATAAAATATGATGACTTCGCGCTCGCAGAAATTGCGGCATTCGCCGACGGCTCGATAAAGTTTGACGGAAAGACGCTTCGCACAATGGCTGCGCCAGTGAGAACGGAACGCATCGTCCTCGACGGGGCGAACGTGCATTAAGCGGGCTAAAATGGAAAAAAAGCCCAAAGTCTATCTCGAGGCGCACGGTTGCGCCGCCAACATGGGCGACTACGAAATAATCCGCTCCGCGCTTGAACGCGCAGGATGCCAAATAGTTCCCACAATCGCAGAAGCCGACGCCCTTGTTTTGGTCACTTGCATAGTCATAAACACCACCGAACAGCGAATGCTTTCGCGCCTGAAAGAGTTCGCAAAAACCGGAAAGAAGATAATCGTAGCCGGCTGCATGGCGGCGGCGCGAAAAGAGGAAGCGCTAAAGATTGTGCCGGGAATTATTTTTGTTAAACCTTCTGAAAGCGCAACAATCGCAAAAATCGTCTGCGGCTCGGGCGTTGAATATTTCGAATCAAAACTGGACGTTCCGGTAAAGCACCGCGGCATTCAATCAATAATCCAGATTTCAGAAGGATGCGCTTCCGCCTGCACGTACTGCATAACCAAGAAGGCGCGCGGAAAACTTGTTAGTTTCGAACCGCAAAAAATAGTCGGATGCACAAAACGTGCCATCGAATCGGGATGCAGGGAACTCTGGATAACGGCGCAGGACACCGGCGACTATGGCAAGGACATGAAGAATTTGCGCCTGCCGCAGCTGTTGCGCAAAATTACAGAAATACCCGGCGATTTCAAAATCCGCGTAGGCATGATGGGAATTCGCGGCGCAAATCAGATTCTTGGCGATTTAATTGAAATTTACAAAAATGAGAAAATCTACAAATTTATCCACTTTCCTGTTCAAAGCGGCGATGATGAAATCCTGCGCAGGATGGGGCGCGGCTACAAAGCGGCGGATTTCGAGCGCATCGTTGAAAAATTGCGCAAGGAATTCCCAGAAATTCTGATTTCAACCGATGTCATCGTTGGATTCCCCGGCGAAACTGAAGGGCAATTTGAAAACACCCTTGACCTTCTGAAGCGCAGCCGCCCGGAAATCATAAATATCAAGCGCTTCTCCTCCCGCCCGGGAACGAAAGCGCATAAAATGGAAGGAAAAATCCACACCAAAATCATGAAAGCGCGCTCGACAAAAGCCACAGCGCTCCACCATCACATTGGCGCTGAACTTGGAAAGAATTACGTCGGAAAAGAATTCTCAGCATTAGTCACAGAAGAAGGCAAAAACGGCACTTCATTCGCGCGCCTGGACAACTACAAGGCAGTGGCGATAAAAGAGAAAATCCCCGTTGGAAAGCGCGTCAAGGTAAAGATAAAGTCGGCGACTTATGCGTATCTGGTCGGGGAAATTGTGGAATAATAAAAATAATTCAATCTAATTTTTTTCCCGTGCTCAACAGCACTTTTGCGATTTCTGCTCTTGTTGTATTTTTAAGTTGATCATTTCCATCTGGTATTGAATCTAATATCTGAACCGCCATTCCAACAGAGTTGATTCTTTCAAGTGTTGCCATATATGATGTGGCCTGTTTAAGAGTAGAGCGATAAATAGCCATTAATGTAGTGCCGATGAATTCTGTAATTATTCCGGCAATCGAAGCGACATATGAAATTGTAATTAATTCTGGTTTTTCCAATGAACGGGTAATACCATACAAAATAAAACCAAAACCAACAATCATAATTACAACACTAATCCAGAATATAGCATTAATCTGATCCAAATTTCTATCGAAATATGCTTCTAATTTGGTCCTTGCCAATTCCCAAGCAGGTCCAACTTTCTCTGGCTGTTTTTCGATTTTCTGCTCTTTTTCCTTTATGATTTCAAGGAGTTTTTCCTTAGCTTCATTTGATTGTTTTTGTTTAATAATTATAAAAATTACAATAAGCTGGGCAAAAGATATCACATTTGTTATGGAATATGCTACATATGGGATTATGTGAAACTCATATAATAAAAGAGAAACGAGAACTGCAACTATTGCTGAACTCCAAGAAACATAGAATAGTATTTTCATTTGGCGGTTCATATTAATTAATACAAAAGACGCTATTAATACTAATGGACGCTGCAAGATTCCTGACAGATTTTTATTAAAACACGCCACCGATTCCCTCTCGTGGACGTTTCAAAACTTGACATCGATTCCCGCGTAATTGCGCTTCTGCGCGAGCAGGGCATAAATGCTCTATATCCCCCTCAGGCAGAGGCCATGCCGATTGCGCTTTCGGGAAAGAATCTGGTTCTTGCAGTTCCTACGGCTTCAGGCAAAAGTCTGGTCGCTTATCTTGCAATGCTGAAATCCGTTCTGGAAAAGGGCGGAAAATGCATATA
>JAQUQK010000019.1 GCA_028716125.1 Thermoplasmatota archaeon
AGCCTTTATTCGTGGCTCTTCGCCCAGTTGTAGTGGCGCATCGTCGCGGTTCCGCCGAATCCGCATGACGAGCATTTCTTCTTCTGGGTGTGGTATGTCTGCTTTCCGCATCTTCTGCACTTTATGTGCGTTTTCTTTCCGGATTTCTTACCGAATGACGCTGTTCCCTTAACCATGTCTATCGCCGCTATTGTTTATCCTGATCTGCCCTTTTCAGGGAGAAATGTAAATTATGTTCTCGCCGCGCACTATTACCGTGCGGTGGCTTGTGTGCTTCTCTTCCGGCTTTCCCGCCATCGTGACCTCGTCGACTTCCCTGAGCATCAGGTTTATGTGCGGGATGTCGTATCCGTCCATTATTCCGCGGTATTCGCGGTCGCCGCGCAATGCGACTATGACGCGCTTGCCCAAAGATTGGTTCAAAACGTCGAACGGTCTTATTGCGGTCGCCATGGAAGCAACAGGGAATCGACAGTCTTTATTTAACTGTTGTGCGATGCTTTCCCCCTTATATCCAATATGCTAAAACTATTCTAAAACCAGTCGAAGAATTCCTGGTTTGATTCAAAGTCGCGCCTTTCGGTTTGATTGAACACGGTGTCCACTTTGATTGAACTTATCCCGGAAAGCGAATTTTTGTAGTGATCCAGCGCATCCTGTTCGCTTCTCGCCGTGCCGGAATCCCATCCGCCGGCAACCGTGGGGTCGTAGATGTACACCTTGTCCCCGTCCACGTTTACAAAAACGAGCATGTGGCCAGATGTGGTTCCGTCCGTGTTTCCGATTGTCACTTCCGCCGCCCAGATCCATCCGATGCCTTGTTCGGCATTGCACATGCTCATCATCAGAAGCGCGTGGTCCTCGCAGTCCCCGTACCCAAGAGCAAGCGTCTCGTTCGGGAAAAGCCAGCATTCGCTGCCGTTCTTTAGCTCCCCCGGCCTGCCGACATATGTGTCGTTGTTGTATTTGATATTGGTTCCAACCCAGTCGTTTATCTTGCTCATGTCGCTCCATGAGAGGTCGCCGTCGCCTGGGTGGCCGAGCACCTGCCGGGTTTTCGATGTTACATTCGAATCTGCAGGCGTGATGAATTTCGTGCAGTTTGTTCCCAAACCCCATCTTAGCGAAACCATGTCCAGGTAGTCCTGATAATCGTCGTGAAGCGAAGTATAGTTCTGCTGCAGGCCGCCATAATATGATTGCAGGGTTTCATATTGCGAATTGAGCGAATCGTAATTTGTCTCCAAGGAATCATATGCATCCAGCGCATTTCCGTAATTTGACTCCAAAATGCCGTAATTTTCCATCAGCGACACATATGCTCCGCGTTCCATTAGATACATCGCGCTTGCACCTGCTCCCCAGGCAATGCAAATTGCAAGAATCACAGGAAGTGCCTTTGCGCTGCCGTTCTTGGACTTTCTGAAGCTGGACATGTTCTCAATATGGATATTGCACTCCCAATAAAAACGCTTTTCGCAATTTGCCGGCCAAATGCGCCAGATGTCACAGTTATATACAACGGCGCCCATATTCATTATGATGCCATGACAATCAAAAGGACGCGCATGAAGAAAAGCAAGGGGCCGGGATACGTCTATGTTATCCGCGACGCGAAAGGGCGCTTCAAGGATATACAGGACATCGGCAGGGCAACCCAGCAGGACAAGAAGCGAAAGGCGAAGACGAAGGCGAAGCCGGGATTGAAATACAAGGGCGACTGAAGGCTTTAGAATATCAAATCAATACTCCCGCGATGATTTCGCAAAAATTGCTCTCCGGCAAAGTGGAGTGCAAGGACATTGTGCAGTGCGTTTTCAACCTCAGCGATTTTGAGATTTCGGTTTATTCGCATCTAGATGCATCAGGGCCGTCGCAAATAAAGGACATTGCAAAGAAAATGAAACGGGACGAGAGCGCCGTTTACCGCGCAGTCCAGAAACTGGTTTCTTGCGGAATCTGCTTTAAGGAAACAAAGACGATAGAGCGCGGCGGCTATTATCACATATATACGGCGCTCCCGAAAAGGGAACTGAAGAAGAAAGTGGCGGATTGCGTCGACGAATGGCACGGCGCGATGAAGAAAGCGCTCGACCACCTGAAGTAACTTTTCAATAGTGGCGAGACAGTTTCGCCTTTATTGCTTCCTTTGGCGCATATCCCACAATCTGGTCGACCGCTTTTCCGTTCTTGAATATCATCATCGTCGGAACGCCCATTATGCTGAAATCCGACGCTACTCCGCATTCATCCACGTTGACTTTTCCAAACGACACTTTTCCGGCCAATTCTTTTGCCAATTCGTCAATCACTGGCGCAAGCATCTTGCAGGGGCCGCACCATTCGGCGTAGAAGTCCACGACCGCGAGCCCGTTGTTTTTCACAAACTGGCCGAAGTTCGCGTCGTCCAGGTGCGCGGACTTTGCTGTCTTCAGTTCCACAGTTGCGCCTCTTGCTATCATTTCGCTTGCCATTTTTTCATTTATTTTTCTGGTCTCGTCCATATTTTCACCTTGCAAATACGGTTATTCTCGTTTTTGTCATAACCGACAATAACCGTATAATTTAGGTGTTTATAAGTGTTGTTTTACGCTGAAAATCAGGAATAAAAGCGCTTCAGCGCTGCCAGCGCATTCAGCGTAATCCATTTGCTCTGCCTGCCTTTCTTTTCGATGCGCACAAGCATCTCATCGTTGTATGTTCTTTCCAATTTCCAGCACCCGTTTTCGTCTTGCTTGGAAAATATCAGTTCGGCGGCATCTTTCATTCTTTCGTCCTTGTATCCAAGGCGCGCGAGCAGTCCGAAAATATCAAGCGCGTCGGTATTCCACATCAACGGGAAAAAGAATTTTGTCCAGAACGGCTTTATCAGCTTTGAAATGTCGTGGCTGCGCTTGTATACATGGTGCGCAAGCAGGAATTCTGCTCCATCGCTTATCGTTCGCCGAATATCGGCGGTTCTTTTTTCTTCTGGGATTTCCGCAAGCGCATTCAGGCACTTGACAACGCCCATAAAGCAGGTGTGCTTTCCCCAGCAGCTTTTGAATCTCTTGTACGGCCATTCACTTGGGGCGCAAGTTTCTCCGTCGTCAAATCGCACGTATCTTGTTATCCATTCTATTCCGCGTTGAACACGCGGATCTTTCAGATAGCCGAAGCGGATTAGCGCCCAGATCATGTTTCCCGTCAAACATGGAATGACTTCACGGCTTCCGCCGCCAGCCGCCGCGCTGCGATGCGAGAATGCCCCGCTTTCCCTGTCCTGAGAATATTCGAGAATGAATTCGCACGCCTTGCGGATGCGCCTGTCCTTCCCATCGGCGCCAAGTTCCGCAAGCAAAATAGTATTCCAGACCGTGCCTTTGTATTTGGCGTTAACGTAGAATTCTTCGGGTTTTCCCCAGTATCCGCCGGGCTTTTGCTTTGCGAGAATTTTCGGCACTGGGCCGGTTTTCATTATTGCTTTTTTGGCGGCGATGACTTCTCTGTCACTTTCTGGTTTGCCGAGCAAATCGCGCATCGCAAAATATCGCACTGACGGGTTGGTTTCGTCTTTCTCCAAAAGCCATTCTATTGAATCTGCGTTAAGCAACGAGCGAAAGCCCGCCATCTTGCCTCCGGCTTAGAAAAAATTAATTGAGGAAGAATGCCTTGTAGGCCTCGTAAGCAGCGTAGACGTCCGCCTTGCTGGAAACTTCGAACGTCGAATGCATTGACAGGAGCGCAGGCCCGCAGTCGATTACGTCCATTGCGTATTCCGCTAGGAATTTTGCGACCGTTCCGCCGCCGCCCTCGTCTACCTTGCCCAGTTCTCCAGTCTGCCACGCTACCTTGTGCTTGTTAAAAAGCACGCGTATCTCGCCGACGAATTCCGCATTCGCGTCGTTCGCGGTGTATTTTCCGCCGGAGCCGGTGAACTTTGTCATAACTACGCCAAATCCAATTTTGGACGCATTCGACATCTCATGGACCTGCTTGAAGTTCGGCTCAACGCCTGCGTTGACGTCTGCCGAAAGTGCCTTGCAGCGCGACATAACCAGCATTGTTTCGCATCCGCAGCCTTCCTCGCTTCTCTCCAGGAGTTCGGTCACGAAATTATAGAGGAACTTGGATTTTATTCCGGTGTTGCTGTCTGAGCCTATCTCTTCCTTGTCGACGAATAGGGCAACTGCAGTGCGTTCCGGAGCGGTTTTTGCCGCATCGAATATCGCGGCCATTGAAGTGTACGAGCAGATGCGGTCGTCCTGGCCGTATGCGCCAATCATGCTTCTGTCAAGACCGACGTCGCGCGCCTTTCCGACCGGCACCGCCTCAATTTCCGCGCTTAGGAAATCTTCCTCTATTATGCCGTATTTCTTGTTCAGGAATTCAAGAACGCGGACTTTGATTTTCTCCTTTACCTTCTTGTTATTTATCGGCATGTTCCCTATGACTATCTGCAGTTCCTCGCCGCGTATGGTTTCCTGCGACTTGCGTTCCGCCTGCTCCTTATGCGCCAGGTGTGGCAGAAGGTCCGGAGCCATGAATACGGGTTCGTCATCGCCAAGGCCGATTGATATGTCGACTGTCTTTCCGTCGTGCAGAACTACAGTGCCAACGAGCGCAAGCGGGTTTGCGACCCACTGGTACTTCTTGATTCCGCCATAATAGTGGGTGCGAAGGATTGCCATCTGGGTGTCCTTGTCCTCGTAGAGCGGGTTCTGCTTGAGGTCGAGGCGCGGGGCGTCCATGTGAGATGCGACGATGTTTATTCCGTCGCTGATTGGCCCCTTGCCGATTACTGCCAAAATAACGTTTTTGTGCTTGTTCACCGCGTAGACTTTGTCGCCTGCCTTGAGGCCGTTCGCTTCGCCTATCGGCTTGAATCCGTGCGCTTCCGCCTGCTTTACTGCTTCCTTTGCCGCAAGTCGCTCGGTCTTTGCAGCGTTGAGGAACGTTTTGTATCCATCGCAAAATTCGAAAACTGCCTTCTCCTTCTTGGCCTCCATTCCCTCCCATGAGAAGGGGCGCTTCATCAGGAGTTTTTCTTCGAGCGGAGACTTTCCGTCGTCCTTTTTGGATTTCTTCTCGGTCATTGGAATCGGAAGAAGGAATTTGCTAAATGGTCATTAATGTATCGAAGAATTACGAAAAACAAATGGAAATTCTAAGGCTTTGCCGGATTTTTCAGGCGCGCCAGTTTTTTGATTGCCTGGCCAGTTGGCTCTTTCATTATATTCCCGTATACTACAAGGAACGAAACCGCCGCTCCTGTTGCCAAGAGAATGCCGGTGTCATATTCGCCAAGTATGATTTTGCCGATTCCAAATAATGAGCACAGTATGAACGCAACTCCGAATGCCCAGCTTATCCAGTGGCTTGCGGTTATCCTATCCCCTGCAACGCCGGATTTCTTTGAAATATCGCTCCAGAATCCTGCGGGGTGCAATTTTCGGTAGAAACCAATCAGCGTTTCCTCTTTCTCTGGCTCGGTGAGCAAGGTGACTGTTGTCCAGACTGCTGTGACTGATGCAAATGTCAGCCACATCTGCGCAACCCAGTTGCCAGGGAAAATGTACGACGACGATATGCCGACTACGGCGGCTGCGGCCATTGCGGATATCTCGCTCCATGCATTGATGCGCCACCAGAACCAGCGCAGAAGATATACAAGCCCCGTGCCTGAGCCAATTATCACAAGGAACTGCCATGCATTTGCAACAGACTGAAGCATGAATGCGATCACGATGGCAATTACAAGTTGAATGACCGAAACTATGCGCGCGACTCCCACGTAGTGTCTCTTTGATGCATCATTCTTGATGAAGCGCATATAGAAGTCATTGACTATGTAAGACGAACCGAGGCTTATCTGCGATGCCATCGTGCTCATGAATGCTGCGAGAAATGCGGCGATTATGAGGCCGCGAAGACCAACGGGCAGGAAAGTGCTCATCGCCATCGGATAGCCCATTTCGGGATTTTCGAGATTTGGCCAAGTCACAAGAGATACAAGCGCAACAAGTATCCAGGGCCACGGCCTTATTACATAATGTGCGAATGTGAACCATATCACGGCGAGTTTCGAGTCTTTTTCGCTCTTGCATGAGAACATTCTCTGCGCCACATATCCGCCTCCGCCGGGCTCTGCGCCAGGATACCAGGTGGCATACCAGTTGAGTCCAATGTAAGTAAGGAACATTGCAATCGGAAGATAAATTGAAGATGGGTCTGGAATGAATGAAAGTATTTGCCCCGCGCCCCCCTCTCCATATAGCTGGACTAGCTTGTCCTCGATTCCGGAAATTCCGCCGCTTTTTACAACCGCAATTATCGCAAGAACAACGCATCCGGTCATCGCAAGCACGAACTGGATTACGTCAGTCACGGCTATTCCCCATAGGCCGGAAAGAAGCGTGTATGCAAGCGCAAGAACTGCAGCAAGAATTGTTGCTTCCACTTTAGGCCAGCCGAGAACCACCTGGAAAATCGTGGCCATTGCAAGCATTACCCATCCCATAACTATTCCGTTAATTAGAATGCCCATGTGAATTGAGCGAAAACCCCGAAGTATCGCTGCCGGCTTACCGGAATAGCGCAATTCTGTGAATTCAATGTCCGTTATTACGCCAGACCTGCGCCATAAAACAGCATAGAAAATCGCGGTAAGAACGCCGCCGAATACAAATGACCACCAGAACCAGTTGCCCGCAATTCCGTATTTCGCTGTGAGGCCTGTAACTGCAAGCGGAGTGTCAGCTGCAAATGTGGTTGCCACCATTGATGTCCCCGCAATCCACCACGGAAGGCTGCGCCCGGCAACGAAGAAATTTCCAACGTTTTTGGATGCCACTTTTGAGAAATACGCGCCAACGCCTATAATTATGGCAAGAAACCAGATTATGATGAAGTAATCGACCGGATGAAGCGAGATCATTTTAATTCTCCTTTTGCTTACCTACCGCTTGCCTGAGTGTTTTGAATTCTCCTTTTGCTTTTGCGGCGGCTGCGCAAACGGCTCCGATGAATATTAGAAACATTGCCGCGCCAAGATCGACGATTGCCCCAAGTTGATCGTCAACAAAAGGCAATGCAGCAAGAAGGCTAAGCCCAATTCCCACGAATGCGATTGCCATTGGAACAAGCGGCCCTATTTCCACGGATGCGTTTTCTGCATCCCCGCTCAAACGAATTCCTCCGGTATTTTGCTGTATTTTACCAGGGCTTCACCATATTTCTTTCCAATCTGCGCTCCCCTGAAGGATTTGAGGGCGCGTATTTTCTGCATTACCCCTGGGAGAACGTCTGCTTGGGAAACATAAATATTGATTGCTTTCTCTACTGTTTCATAATTTCCAGATATGTCGCAAACGTGCGTTGGTTCAATCAGGTCAAGGATTTCAAAGAAATAGAGCGATTTTGCTTTCCAGGAGTTTCCCATGTCAGTAGAAACTGCCTCACCTGCCTGCCAGAACGCTTCTTTTGCAATTGTGTTTAGCGCTCTGTGGTCTCTGTGCTTGTCAATTTCGCTGTGCGTGAAAATTATTTCGGGCTTGTATTTGCGGATAAGCGCAATCGTCTTTTTCAGCGCCTGCTTGTCATTTGGGAGCGCCATGTCCTGATATCCGACAAATTCGAAATTCTTGAAGCCGAGGATTTTCTGAACTTTTTGCACTTCGGCCTTGCGGATTTCAACTATCCTCTTTTTCAGTTCCGGGTCTGAAAAACCCTCGTCGCCGTTCGTGTAAAATACAACGGTGACTTCGCAGCCCTGCTCTGAAAGCTTGCGTATCGTACCGCCAAGCCCAATAGTTTCGTCGTCCGGATGCGCGACCAGTACCAAGATTCTCTTGATTTTTTCAGCCACTATCTCACCACCTTGCTAAGCGCCCTTGGAACGTCGGGGTTTATGCCTTTGGCAATTGCGGCATTGAGCGCGATCAGTTGGATTATCGGAACTGAAAGGAACGGCGATAGCAATTTTTCGACTTTCGGCAATTCTATTGCTGATGCCCCGCCAAGCCCCGACAGACCCGATCCTTCGAACGAAAATACGGGCGAATATGCCTTTAACCCTGAAAGGCGCTCAATGATGCGTTTGGTTGTTTCCTCTTTTTCTTTCCCTGCTGCCATCAGCATCACAGGATAACCTTCACTGACCATTGATATGTGCCCGTGGAAGTATTCCGCGACCGGCATGCCCTGCGCGTGTATCAGCGCGGTTTCCTTCATCTTCAGGGCCGATTCCAGAGTTACCGGGTAATTTATGCCGTCGCCGATTATGTCAAGGCAGTTTGATCCTGAAATTCGCCTGCCGGTTTGGATGGCCGTTTTGCCGGATTCGGAGAGCGCCGCTTCCAGCGTTTTTGGAATCTCGAAAAGACTGCGTTCGATTTTTTTGCTTTTGCCCGCCCTTGCTGCGTATAGAGTAAGCGCCGAAAGCATCGACGTGAACGATTTTGTGGAAGGCACGGCGTTTTCTTTTCCTGCGCGAGAAAGAATTCTCCATTTTGCGGCTTTTGAGAGAGTGCTGTTCTCGGTGTTAGTGACGGCGACAATATTCTCGATTCCTTTTGCCGCCCTTACGGCGTCAAGGGATTCTCCGGACTGTGAGAGTATGAAAACGGCGTCTTTTTCCCCGACAGTTTCTTTTACCGAGCTTGCAAATTCCATCGCGTAGCACGATATTGCCTTTTTGCCGGTAAGCTGTTCGTATATATAAGAGAAAATTCGCCCACAGTTGTAAGAGCTGCCGCTGCCTACGAGATAGACAGTTTCCGGTTTTATCTCAGATGCGATTTTGTCAATGCATTCGGCTGAATTTTCAAGGGTGCGCAGTATCGCGCCGGGCTGCTCTTGAATTTCCTTTTCCATGTGGTACATCTTGATGCCGCCTGAATGCCATGTTTCAAATCACTTTCAATTCATTATTGATCTTTGCCGGTTGCTTATGGCCTTGCCCTTCCCATTAAGACGTATTCTATGCCGCTCTCGGAAATTCGAGCCAGTATCATCTCTTTCTTGACACTGTGCGCAAGACGTATCGCCCTGCTGATTTCCGGCCAGGTCGCCTTGTATCCTGACGGGAGCGCGTGAACCAGATATTCGGCGTGGCACTTGTCCGGGTCGCCCCGGTATACGCGGAAATGAGAGCCAAATTTGAAGCCCGTCTTTACTATAAGCCCTCTGGATTTAAGGTCTTCGTAGACGCACAGCCGAAGGTCGAAATCGTGCTGGATGCGCCGCGCCTTTTTCACGAAATCATCATACTCGATTGGCTTTCCGCGCCTTCCGTCCATCACCTGAAGCGCGCCCTTCTTCATCAGATGCGCAGTTTCCACAAGAGAAAGCTGTATTCCTTTTCCAAGCGGCTTTCCGTAGAATTCAGGGCGGAGATATGCTTCTGCGACCTTTTCGTCCCATAGGAAAACACGGTCCTTTAGCATCATCGCGCCAGTGGCCGGGAGCTTTGCCTTTTCCACTTTTCCTTTCGGGTTTGACGGCGAGACTTCGTAGTATGTTATGTCGCCTTCCTCGTCGGCGATTGCGAGCATCAGCTTCTTGCGCACGCCGGATGCTACCTTTACCTGCTCCTGGAGTTCGTCGATTGAAAAGCGGGCGCGTTCCGAAATTGCGATTGTCCAGTATTCCGCAGGCATCTTCGGATTTCCGCCCCTTGGATAAACTGCAAAATCAATCCCAGAGCAAACATTCTGCTCTGAAAACGCCTTGACAACATACCCTCTTGTGCGCAGGTCGGAATAAACGATATATTTTATCTCGAATTCGGGGCTGCTGTCGGCGGCATAGCGCATGATGTCCTTTATTTCGAGCGCTTCTCCCGCTTCCGTTACATTAAGCCTTCCAAGATTTATGAGAAAGACTGCCTCTATCATTGAAAGTTTCAGGGAACCGCCGGACTGCGGCTCGCCGAAGAACCCTTTGTTGTAAATTGTGCTTGCCTCTTTCTGGCTGCGGACAACCAATTCGCTGTCGAGAAGTTCGGCGGTGGCGTATTCTTCCATAATTATGCATCTGTCTTGGGCTTTAGAACTTGCCGAAAATGAGAAATTGAAAAAGAGAAAGGATTACGCCACTTCAGCGCCGTACCTGCGCTCTTCCCTCTTGGAAATGCCTGCGCCCATTTCCTTTGCCATCTTCTTGTAGACATCTATAATTTCCTTTGTTGCGGATGGGTGCACGGATTCGAGCGCCTTTTCGAAGTGCTTCATCTTGACTTCCTTCGCTTTCATGTCCTCGCGCAGCGCGAGCATTGCCGCCGTGCGGCATATAGCTTCTATGTCGGCGCCGACGCAATTTTCGGTTTTCTTTGCAAGCTCTTCAAGGCTCACGTCCTTTGCAAGCGGCATGGTCTTGGTGTGTACCCCGAATATGGCAAGGCGCGCCTTTTGTTCCGGCGATTCAACGTAGAGCAGTTTCTCGAATCTTCCCGGGCGGAGTACGGCTGCGTCTATTATGTCCGGGCGGTTGGTTGCGCCGATTATCACTACGCCTTCGAGGGATTCCATTCCATCGATTGAGGTCAGCAGCTGGTTTACGACGGATTCGGTGACGTGCGAGCCTTCGTGCATTCCTCTGCGCGGAGCAATTGCATCCAGTTCGTCAAATAAGACGATGCAGGGCGCGGCCTGCTTCGCCTTCTTGAAAATCTGGCGCACGAACTTCTCGGATTCGCCTACCCATTTGCTGAATACTTCCGGCCCGCGAACTGCTATGAAATTCGCGCCCGATTCGGTTGCAACGGCCTTTGCAAGAAGCGTCTTTCCTGTGCCTGGCGGTCCGTAGAGCAATATTCCCCGCGGGGGCTTTATCCCCATGCGCTTGAACGCCTCAGGATTGCTCATCGGCCATTCTATGCTCTCGCGGAGTTCCTGTTTAACGCCCTCAAGCCCGCCGACGTCAGTCCATTTTATCTTCGGAATTTCTATGAAAACTTCGCGAAGCGCGGAGGGTTCTATTTCCTTTAGCGCATCCTTGAAGTCGGATTTTGTTACAATCATCTTACGAAGCATCTCCGGCGAAACTGCCTTGTCAACGTCCATTTCCGGCAAGTACCTTCTAAGCGCCCTCATCGCGCCTTCGCGCGCAAGCGCCGAAAGGTCAGCGCCCACAAATCCATGAGTGATGTTTGCGAGTTCGTCGAGTATCTTTTCCTTCTCTTTTTCGTCGCCCTCTATGGGCATTCCGCGCGTATGTATCTGAAGGATTTCCCTGCGCCCTTCCCGGTCTGGAACGCCTATTATAAGTTCTCTATCGAATCTCCCGGGCCTGCGTAGCGCAGGGTCTAGGGCATCTGGAATGTTTGTGGCACCAATTACTATCAATTTTCCGCGCGCCTTTAGGCCGTCCATCAGCGTGAGCAATTGAGATACGACGCGCTTTTCAACTTCGCCGTGCGTCTCTTCCCTCTTAGGGGCTATTGCGTCAATTTCGTCTATGAAAATTATGGATGGGCCGTTCTTCTCGGCTTCCTCGAAAATCTTGCGCAGATTCTCTTCAGACTGGCCGTAGAACTTGCTCATTATTTCAGGGCCGTTGATTGTGTAAAAATTTGCGCCAGATTCATTTGCGACTGCTCTTGCAATCAGGGTCTTTCCGGTTCCCGGTGGGCCGTGTAGCAGGACACCTTTTGGCGGCTCGATTCCGAGGCGCTCGAAAAGTTCCGGGTGCTTGAGCGGAAGCTCTATCATTTCGCGGACTTTCTGCAATTCGTTTTTTAGGCCGCCGATGTCTTCGTATGTCACGGCCTTCATTTCTTCCTTTACTGCTTCCTCAAGAATCCTTATCTGAGTGGCTTCGGTCGACTGCACTATTCCCTGCGGCTGTGTATTCACAACAGAGAATGGCAGCATCCCCGTCATCATCGCTATTCCCGGAATCACGATTACGTCGCCCCGGACAAGTGCGCGATTGGTTAGTCCTTCGCGGGCAAGCTCGGAAAGCCCCTCGGTGTTTATCGCTTGTCCTTCAGGCAGCACCGGGGCAAGAGTGATGATTTTTGCTTCGTGGACTTCAGCTTTACGTATAGTCACTTTGTCGCCGATTGAAACGCCGGCGTTCTTCCTCGTATTGCCCTCGATTCTTATTATTCCACGCCCCTCGTCATCAGGGTGGGCGCGAAGCGCGATTGCGGCGGTGCTCTTTGTCCCGACAATTTCAACTATGTCGCCGGGGCTTAATTCCATCGCCTTTCTTGCATCCGAATCTATCCTGCATACGCCCCTGCCTACGTCGTTCTGGAGCGCTTCCACGACCTTGAGGGATACTTCCTTGCCCATGGATTCACCTTTGTTTCAACAATAATCATATTGCGCCCTGCGGATTTTAATTGTTCGGTTTTAGGCGCACTTCGTTTTTCCGAACAATGGTATATTTGCGGTTCTATATATAATTTGTCATAATGTGAAAATTAAAAGCGAAAAGATAAAGGATCAGCGCCTGCGAGCCACAAAGGCAAGCACGAGCGCCGCTGCCAGGAATGCAAGTTCGAAACCGGGGATGAATCCGGGCTTTTCCTGCTCCAGCACGTTTACAATGCAGTTGATTGTCTTTGATTCCAATCCTGCGGATGACGCAGTAACTGAAATCGCCTGCGTTCCAGATGCCGCCGCAGGCACCGAGATTGTAACGGTTATCTGCTTTTCCTCAGAAGGCTGGAGCGAGGACGTTGGAAAATCTACCGTGGCCCAGGAATTGGCGCTCGAAACTGCAATTGAAACCACGGAATTTCCTGTATTGCTTATGGTGAATTTGAAGCTGCCTGTTTCACCTGCTTTTATTTCCTTGCTAGTATTTTCTCCCGGCATTAGTGAGAATCCAAAAGACGGGTGCGACGATATGGCGGCAGTAAATGTGGCGCTTGCGGGAGTTCCCTGGCCGTTCTTGGGGGCCGCTGAAATTACGATAGATACTGTCGTTCCTTCCACCGCCTGCGATGGCGCTTTCACGGATAGGGTTATTATTGAGTAGTCCTGCGACGCTTTTGAGATTGAGGACGGGCTTGCGGAAACGGTCCATCCAGCGGCAGCGCTGGCGGATATCATTATCGTGTCAATGCCGTTGCCCGTGTTCTTGACGGTTATCGGGAACGTCTTCGTTTCTCCCTGGTTAAACGCAGCGGGGCTTTGAGGCAGGCCGGAAATCTGCGCCCCATACGTCTGCAGAACGGTGGTCGTAGTCGTAAGCGATGCCGAAAACGCGGAATTCTCGCTGGAAGTCGCCTTTATGGTGACTGTTGCCTTGCTTCCAGCGGCGGTTCCCGATGGAACGGATATTGTGTAATTTACCGTGCCGTTCTTGCCCGGCGCAAGGCTCATTGCGGTGGCTGAAAGAGTGCCCCATTGATAATTCGTGCCTTCATGAGATATTGCATAATTGTCGTAGCGGTTGCCCGTGTTCTCCACTTTGAGCACATATGTCACGGATGCGCCAGGATTGACTGATGCTTGAGTTACGGCCGAGGAAACCGAAACTTGGTGAGTTGGCGCGTACAGGTGGCCTTTGCTCTCGTCTCCTCCCGCTGAAGCATACTCTCCTTTTGCGTCTATTGCAACGGCGCGAACCGCCCCTCCTGTTGATGACGACCAGACCGGCTCGTTCTTTTCAGTGCCAAAGAACATGACGTTCCCTGAGTTGTCGCCAGCAATAACGTAGCGCCCGTCCGACGATATTGCGACTGAGTTTACGGTGTCGGGCATAGTTGCCGTCCACTTTGCCGGAAGCGCGGCCGCCACTTGGAACAGGCGCACGTTTTTCCCGTAGCCTACCGCAATAAGGCTTCCGTTGCCTGAAATCGACAGGGACGACGGCGCGGAGCCGAGATTCGACGTCCACCCCATCTTGGTGGATATGTTGTATCCCCCGACATACGTGCCGAACGTTGCCGCGAAGTTGCTTCCTCCTTTGGACATCGCCACGTCAATTATTGCAGAATCCATGCCCATGCTCCAATATCGCGCATTGGATGCTGGCGTGTATACGTATATCTGCTTGTTCTCGCTGCCCGCCACTATGTAGCCGCCGTTTCCGGAGATTGCAACGGAGTTTATTTTGTCGTTGACTGATGTTAGGACTCCATTGGTTTCTACATAGTGGAGCCACTTCTGAGTGACGCTGCCGCCGCTCAGTTCAAAAAGATAAACTGCGCCGGAATTCTGGAGGTCATATGCATCGGTTCCAGCTACGATATACTTTCCATCTGCAGACATTGCCACCGAGGAAACCGTGGTATTGAGCGGCTTTGAAGTTATTGCCGTGCTGCTGGTGCTCTTGAAGAAATAAACCTTTGAGCCTGCGCCTGCGGCAAAATACGGCCCCTGGCTTCCCGTGTCTGAAATGCCAACCGAAACGGCGTTCGGAGTGGGTACGTCAGTGACGGCGCCCAGGTTGTAGCTTTGGTACGCGGTGTTGCTGTCGGGCCTGAAAAGGTAAAGTTCGGAGTTGGCGTTGGCGCTCACGCCAATTGCGGTGTAAATCCCATCGCCCGACATCGCAATCGAATTTACGGCTCCTCCAAGAGTCCAAGTCTGGACTTCGTTCGCGGATGCGGCGGATGCAATGGGAGCAAGCATCGCTAAAAGCACAAAGGCGGATGCCACCAGAAGATTGGTTGACTTCATATCAATCAAGATAGGTATTGTGCGCCGACATTTATATTATTTGTGCATGTAAAACCCGAGTAGAAAAGAAAAGATATGAGAAAAAGAAGGGCATTACTGCTTTCTCACTCCAACGACTATGCCCGCGAGTATCAGCACTACCAGCGCAAGAACTACAATGTACCAATACTTTGCCAGCATTCCGGCAAGCTGGCTTTGCAGTGTTTCTTGCGGTATGCTGTTTACGCTGTCGGCTGCCGAGTTGTAGTACTGCTCGCCTGCATCGGCCTTCCCGTTGCCGTTTTTATCAACAACAAGGTCTTGCTTGCCGTCCCCGTTGACGTCCGAGTATATCACTGGCGTCTTGGTATTATTTTGCATGTCGTAATATACATCCGCCTTGCCGTCGGCATTCGTGTCTATGAAGTACTCCGGCTTGCCGTCGTTGTCCATGTCCGCGGCATATGCTATGCCAGTCAGGATGTCCCTAATCGGGTCCCAGTATATTGCAGGCACGTCGGACGAGCCGGTTCCCAGCAGGAACTCCAGCTTCTTGTCGGAGTTCAAGTCCACCGTCTTTATTGCGTGGGTGAAGTTAGACGAGCCTGGATACTCTATATAGT
>JAQUQK010000020.1 GCA_028716125.1 Thermoplasmatota archaeon
GCAATGCGCATGTCGGCAAAGCTGGAGATTAACCCTGAACTTTGCATAGAGTGCGGAATCTGCTTGAAATATTGCCCCACTGGCGCAATTTTGCCTGAAAAGAGGGTGAAATGATGGCCGAATCATACGACGTCATAATCGTCGGCGCTGGCCCTTCAGGCAGCACGGCTGCGCGCTTCCTTGCAAAAGACGGCGCGAAAGTCCTCGTTATCGACAAGCGCCAGGAAATCGGCGCGCCGAAGAGATGCGCGGAAGGTATAGACATTTCCGGCCTGCGAAATGTGGGACTTGAGCCAGATTCAAAATGGGCGGTGAACGAAATCGACGGCGCGGTGCTTTACGCGCCAAACGGAAAATCAGTGCCAATCGACCCAAAAGGCATGGGGTATATTCTCGAGCGCAAGGTTTTCGAAAAGCACCTCGCCGCGCTTGCGATAGGTGCTGGCGCAAAATACATGGTTAAGACCGAATTCGTTGACATAGTGCGCGAAAACGGCAAAATTGCAGGAATAAAGGCACAGCATCTCGGCATGAAATTCACCGCAAGTGCAAAACTCATAATTGCCGCCGACGGACGCGAATCAAAAGTGGCAAAGGCCGCCGGAATTGACACTACGAACAAATTGAAAGATTATCATTCCGGCTTCCAGTACGAGATGGCAGGTTTGAGAAAAATAGGCGAGCGCAAATTGCATATTTTCTTCGGAAACGACGTAGCGCCGAAAGGCTATGTATGGATATTCCCGAAGGGCGATGGCATTGCAAACGTCGGAATCGGAATTGTGGGCACAATGTCCGAAGACGGCAAACGCGCCAGCGATTATCTTGACAAGTTCATAGCTTCAAAGCCCGAAATATTCGCAGGCGCAAGCCCGATTGAAATCAATGCAGGCGGCGTTTCCGTAAGCTCCGGTCTTGAAAAAATATGCGCAGACAATTTGCTGATTGCCGGAGATGCGGCGCAACTGGTAAATCCAATCCACGGCGGAGGAATCGCGCTTGCAATGCATTCCGGGATGCTGGCGGCGCAAACTGCTCTTGATGCGCTGGAAAAAGACGATTTCTCAGAAAAATTCCTGTGCAGGTATGAAAAACAATGGGAAGAAACGCGCGGGAAACGGATGCGCAAATTGATGAAGCTGCGCATGTTCAGCGAAAGGTTGACTGATTATGACTTGGATGCGCTTGCAGAAATCCTGCATGGCGAGGACATCATGGACTTGACTGACGCGAAATTCACGGGATTTGTGAAACTCCTGGCGAAAAATCCGAAGGTGCTTGCGCTTGCCGGGAAATACCTGGTGTCGTGAATGAAAAGTGCTTAAACGGGATTGGGATTACTTGAGTCCAATGAGAATTTCCGCGCTTTTCCAGATTTCGCGCCCTGCCAATTGCGCGATTGCGGCCATTGGCGCATTCGCTGGGGCATACGTTTCAACATTTTATCCAAGCGCATTTCTATCGCAAATAATTTTTGCCGCATGCGCTGCGATATTTGCAACTGCCGGAGGAAATGCGCTGAATGATTATTTTGATGCGGAAATTGACAGAATCAATAAACCGAAAAGGCCGATCCCTTCAGGAGAATTGTCGCGCGATGGCGCGCTCTCGTTTGCAATATTCTCATTCGGCTCTGCAATCGCGCTTGCGATAATGGCAAACTGGGTGTGCGCTGCGTTTGGTGTATTGAATGTTGCAATTCTCTCAATTTACAATAAATGGCTGAAGCGCCGCGGATTCGCGGGAAACATTGCAGTTGCATATCTTGTAGGTTCCGTTTTCCTGTTCGGGGGCGCTGCTGTTGGCAATTTCCGGCTTGCAGGACTTTTGGCCGCAATGGCTTCCCTTTCAACACTTGGCCGGGAAATATTAAAGGACATCGAGGATATGAAAGGCGACGAAGGAAAACGCAAAACCCTGCCGATGAAAATCGGCGTTGGCAACGCAGGCGCGCTTGCGGCCTTTGCAACTCTTGCAGCGGTTGCGATAAGCCCAGTGCCGTTCTTCTTTCACAATTTCAACGCGCTTTACATGCTTTCCGTGATTCCGGCAGACGCGCTTTTCATGTATTCGTTGTGGCTTGCTCTTGGAAAAGAACAGTGGGCAAAGTCCCAAAATATGATGAAAATCGCAATGCTTGTTGCAGTTGCGGCATTCGTAATCGGGCGGGCGACCATTGGGCTTGGGGTGTGAATATGGCAAAGGTCCTGGAAAACATAACTTCTAAACTTAAAGAGCGCAAAATGCACTTCACGCTCATTGATCCCGACAAGCAGACTCCCGAAGCCGCTGGAAAAATGGCGCTTGCTGCCCAAAATGCGGGAACGGATGCGATAATGGTCGGAGGCTCTGGAAATATTGCACAGGAACTAGTCGACGAAACCGTAATTCAAATCAAAAAGCAATCATCGCTGCCTGTGATACTTTTCCCTTCAGGCGCATCTTTTCTTTCAAAACATGCCGACGCAATATTCTTCATGAGCCTCTTGAATTCCAGAAATTCACGCTATCTTGTACGCGAGCAGGCAAGGGCAGCGCCAATAATTCAAAAATTAGGAATTGAGCCAATCTCGATGGGATATGTCGTGGTAGAGCCGGGAATGACAGTTGGGCGCGTGGGCGAAGCAGATTTGGTAAAGCGCGACGACACGAAAAGCGCAATTGGCTATGCCCTCGCTGCGCAGTATTTCGGAATGGATTTTGTCTATCTTGAAGCAGGTTCAGGCGCTTCTCAGCCCGTGCCGGTTGAAATGATTTTGGCAGTCCGCAAATCAATTGACGTTCCGTTGATTGTCGGCGGAGGGATACGGGACGAAAAATCCGCTTTGGGTGCGTTGAATTGTGGCGCGGATGTCATAGTGACCGGAACTTTGGTGGAGACCTCGTCGGATGTTGCAGGTGCGCTTTCTCCAATAATAAAGGCAGTTCGCTCTTTTCAATAACATCTACTCTAATTTTGGTAGATAATCGAAATTTAAATGCGCCTTCCCGATTTCCGGCTGATGTCAAAAACACCAGACGTCCAGAATCACTCGCCAATTCATGCTTTCCACCTGACGCGCGTTGGAGTCACAGGCGTAACTCGTCCTGTTCTAATCAAGAGGCCAAAGAAAACGGTCACGCTCATTCCCACGTTCAGCGTTTTTGTAGATCTTCCTGCGGAGAAAAAAGGCTCGCACATGTCCCGTGACATTGAAGTCGTTGATGAAATTGTAGATCACGCGGACAAGGCAACGAGCCTTGAATCCCTTTGCGCGAGAATGGCGCGCTCCCTTCTCGACAGGCACGAATACGCCGCATACGCGGAAGTAAGCGCGGAAGCAAAATATTTCCTCGAGCGCTCGGCACCAAGCGGCAGGAAGACCAACGAAGAGTACGGAATAATTGCAAAGGCTTCAGTATGGCGCGGAAAAGCCCTGCGCAAGACGGTTGGCGTCGAAGTAATGGGAATGACCGCCTGCCCCTGCGCCATGGAAACTGCGCGCGAACTTATGCGAACCAAGTATCCTGACGTAAAATTCGACGGCATACCAATTATAACCCACAATCAGCGCAACCGCTGCAAACTGATGGTTGAATCCGACGAAAAGCACGAGATAGAGGCGGACGACCTTATCCAAATTGCCGAAAACTCGCTCAGCTCCCCAACATATGAAGTTCTCAAGCGCCAGGACGAGGGCGCGGTCGTAATGATGGCGCACCACAGTCCGAAGTTCGTGGAAGACGTAGTGCGCGACATGCTAAGGGGAGTTTTGGAAAAATACAAAAATCTGCCTGATGACGTGGTAGTTACGGCGCAGTCGGAAGCGGAAGAATCCATACACAAGCACAATGCTTTTGCGGAAAGGGTTACGACGCTTAAAGAACTAAAGGAATGAAAAAATAAAATAAGAAAAAAGCGCCTTTCCTTTACTGGTTTTTCTTCACCAGTTCCACGACGTCCGGGAAATCAATTCCCAGTTCATTGATTTTTGCAAGAGTTGGAACGCCGTTGTTTGTCCAGCCTCTGCGCTGGTATGCGGCATCGACGAGCTTGTGATACTGCTCCTCGCGGAACTTGCGCGTGATTTTCATCTTTTCCTCGGTGGTTTTTCCGGCAGAATCAATCCCGATTTTTTCCTTCAACTGCTTGTCGTATCTTTCGGCGCGCGATTCGTACTCTTCCTTTGTTACCGGCCCCATTGAACGATATGGGACTGGCTCGTCGAACTGGCGCGTTCCCTTGCCCATGCGCAAATTGAAGATGCGCTGGAAGTTGTAGACGCGCTCGCTCATTTTTATGAGGTCGTCGGGCTCCGACTTCTTTCCGGTGACTGCGCTGAAGAATTTTGAATACCAAGTTACGTGCTTCATCACTTTCGCGGGCTCCTTGTCGCGGTTGTTATCCTCAGGAACAATGTCGTTCCATGGCAGTTTGCAAAGACCGTTCAACCCGAACCAAGTACGCCACATTGGGAACCAGTGCAGCGCTTCCGCTTTCTGCTCGAAAGTTGGAATCTGGTTTCTGACCATGTCGATGAAAATGAGCCACGCTTCGTCGTGCTGCGGGCCTTTTAGCGCCATTCCATAGCCGCCCTGCTGCGCAAGCGATTCTTTCGTTACATACTCGGAATATTCAAGCCCTTTCATCTCCATTCCTATGTCCTGCATCAATTTTGGGTCTGCGCCGTATTTCTTGGCAAATATTTCCTTCATCTTGTGAATGCCTTGTCCTACCACAACGCCAAATCCTTCGCCCTTTGCCATCTGGTGCAAAACTTCAGCCGCTGCCTCAGCATTTCCAAATTTGAGGTCAAGCCCGCCAGTTGCCTTCTTGTCAATAAGACCGCGCTCGTAGCATTCCATTACAAACGCGAGGCCAGTTCCGAAGGAAATAGTGTCAATTCCATAAGTGTCGCAGTAGAAATTGTATTCGATTATCCAATGGGGATCGAATATGCCGAGGTTTGAGCCGCAGCCAGCAATCGTTTCGTATTCAGGGCCGTCAACCGGCACTTTCTTGCCCTTCCAAGGTCCAGACTTCAGAACGTGATTGTCTACGCCGTGGGCGCAAGCTACCGAGCATCCTTTCCAGCATCCGTCGTTCCTGCCGTGCGTGTAAAGTGAGCGAAAAACTTCATTGTCTATGTTCTTTGCGTCTGGGTGCGAGCCATACTGGAAATTCTTTGTCGGCAAAAGATCGAACTGATTCATGATCGGAGGCAGGTGCGCAGTTCCAATTTGGCGCATCTCATTCTGCTTGGGGTCGAGCTCTAAAATTTCGGTGGTGTGCTGCCTGCCGACTTCCGCAAGTGCCTTTTCATCAGCAGGGTGGTTTGCACCTGAAACTTGCCCTGAATACTTGCAGACCATAGCTTTTACTTTTTTGTTGCGGAAAACTGTTCCAGTTCCGCCGCGCCCCGCCTGCTTATATCTCACGTAGCCGGACTTCGGATCATACCATGAAAAGTTAAGGCATCCCATGAGTGTATGCTCTGCGCCGGGTCCTGCCGAGACTACTGAAACGGTTGCCCTGTTTTCCTTGCCGTAGCGTTCAGTTAGAATTTCGGCGACAAGATGCGACTCGGACGGAAGGCCTGCGCCATCCTCTATTTTCACACTTCCCGCGTCGCCGTCAATAACGATTATGCATTCATTCTTCGCCTTTCCCTGGACTTCAAGCGCATCCCAGCCGGAGAATTTCAGGAAAGGCCCAAAGTATCCGCCGACATTGCAGTCAACTGGAATTCCAGTGAGCGGGGAAATTGCGGTGACAATTGACTTTCCTGAGCCGGGATAAACGGTAGTTCCAGCAAGCGGGCCGCCGGAAATGCATATCTCATTTTCAGGCTCGTCCCACTTGATTGCGCGGTCTTTTGGAAGCGCATTCCACATAAGCCAGAGGTCAAATCCCTTGCCGCCTGTAAAAGTGTCCTTCATTTTCTGGTCAACTGGTTTTGCCTTTATCTCGCCAGTTCCAACATTAACGTAAAGCGTCTGCCCTGCATAGCCCTTTTCGACTTTTGGGACGTTGTATTTCATTTCTGAAAGAACCATAAATCCACCTGTAAATTGAACCTGAGCGGCGCCACCCCGCCAAGCCGAAATAAGTTTGCATTATAAAGTAGTTGCGGACAGAGTTTATTCAATCTCCTTCGTCAACTTATCCGCATATCTCACAATGACACATCCCTGACTACACTTTCCGCATTGGATGCAATGCGCAGGATCTATCTTCATAGGGATTTCTGCGCCCCTCTTTACGGTCACGGCGTGTCTTGGGCACGCCTTTACGCAGATTCCACATCCGGTGCAAAGGTAGGCGCGCGCAACTGCGTTGACGGTTTCGCGGAAAACTCTTCCGACTTTCTGCTTGTCTGCGCCATTGACTACAATGTGGCCGCTTGCGAAAATTGAGATGTTTATGCCGTCGTTTCTGCTTATGCGGATTACGCCCAAATCTTCGGCGTAGTTAGCCTTTCCAAGCATTGGTGCAACCGCGGCAATGGCGTCAAACGGACGTTCGCTGTCAACTGTCAAAATGGATTCTACGCTAAATCTTCCGGGCGTGCAGGGCGCAAGCCCCTTGACAAGTTTCAGGGAGGTCGGGGCGTGGTGCGCCTTCGCGCGAAGGTCGAGATTCATCTTTTTTGCAATCTCTATCATCTTTGGGGGAAGCGCCTTCCAGCGCCAGAAACCGTGTTCCACGAACTCGCGCGGGCGTCCCTGTTTTTGCGCCCATTCGTGCAAGTATTTTGTCCAGCGCGCGTAAAGGTCGGGATGCACTTTTGCAAGATGATTGAATTCTGACTCAAGAACAGAAGGGCAAAGCCAGCAGCCGATTCTTTCGAAATCCTCGTCGTAAAGGCGATTGTATTCAAACCCCTTCCAGCGGATGTAAATCCATACTTCTATTGAGCGCCAGTCGCGGATCGGGAAAATAGAAACTTGCCCCGGAACGAAGGGATTGCGCTCCACCGCGTCTATCTTGGAGCGAAGGAACGATTCATACCTGCGCTTTCCGTCCACCGTGAAGGTGCCGCGCGGGTAAAACCTCTGTATTGTGTCAGTCATTGGCGCTAACTTACAAACTTTGCAGCACCAGCGGAAATCCTTTGCCGGCGGCCCAAATGAATTTACATTTTGCCAGAATGCGTCGCCCGCTTCCGCAATTTTAAGCGGGACGTTGCGCTTTGCGCAGAAATCGCGCACGAACTGGACAGTGTCCGGGAATTCAAGTCCGGTGTTTACGTAAATTGCCTCAAATCTTCCGATGGCTTCTTTTAAAATGCCGAGCGCCGCCAAACTATCCTTGCCGCCGGAAAATGAAATTGTGACTGGGAGGTTGTATCTTTGCGCGTTCTGGCGAAGTTCGGCAACTGCGCGTGATTCGAGGTTTTTCATATGCGGAAGATTTGCCTTGATTACGTCGTCGTAAGTTGCCTTCTTTTCAGACGGCGGTATTATGCCGTATCCGAGGTCGCGGATGCGCAGGATTTCCGTTTCCGGCGATGCGCTTGCAAACTGTTTTGAATCTATTTTTGCAAGTCCTGAGCCAATTGAATTTCCGACGATTACTATAATGTTGTCGCCAGTTTTTACGCCTTCCGGAAACTCTTTTACCGCGGGTCGCTTTATTCCCTTGCCTTTTGCGTGCGGCGGGAGCTTGTTCGGGTCGCAGATTGCCACTTTTGACCCGATTGCCCTCAGCATTCTTGCGCCGTCGAGTTTGAGGTCCAGTTTGTGTTTGAGCATCTCAGGGTCGAACCATAAAACTGCCAAAAGGCGGCCATCAACATAAACTTCGTCCGTACGGTCATAGCCTGCAATTTTGTTAAGAAGAATTATCTTGCCGTCAAATATTTTTGCGCTTTCCGCGCCGAATTGGGCCGTGGAAAGTTCCTTGAGAATTTCAATCGCTTTTGGCGAAGCGAACCTTATGTCGCCCGGTGGAGAGATTTCCACGCGCCTGACTGGTTTTCCACAGATTGCACATTTGTCTCCAAGAATTGGCACGTTGTCCGTGTCGCACCAATATATGAATTCCGGACCTATTGAGAATGTATAGCCCACGAAGGGGAATCGGGAAAAGAGTTATTATCCTTCTGCGAGAATCGTCCACTAAGATATATATAGCTTGGCAACCATTTCATTGTTGATGAATAGGTCTTTCCCAGTTGCATTTAGTGCAATAATGCTCGTTTGCGCAATTTGCATTTCATCGTTCCCGTCAGAAGGCTCAATGCCCACAGAAACGTTCGTTGATTCCGAACTTCTTGGCATTCTTGAAAGCGGAACGGAAACTGGCGAAAACGTTGTTGTGATAACTTACAGAAACGGAATGGAGGACGAAGGAAAACGGGCTCTGGATAATTTTGGATTCATCCATCACGATTATTCTATGCTTCCGATGAGCTGCGCCCTCGTCTCGCCGCTTCAAATTAGAACATTAATGCGTGTTCCTGAAATAGACGGAATATTCCACGAGGAGATTTTCACCGAATATCTTGACGCAAGCGCGCCATATATCGGGGCGAACGTCGTCTGGAACACGTACGGCGACACTGGAAACGGCGCGGTCGTCATGATAATCGATTCGGGGATAGACGGCACCCACCCAGACCTCACCGACAGAATAATCCAGAATGCGGTGCCTTCGAGGACGGGCGGGCTTGTCACAGAATATGCAGAAAATATGCCAAACAGCGACCTTGACGGCCACGGCACTCACGTTGCAGGCATAGTTGCCGGAACCGGCGAAGCACTCGGCTCAGGCCTTCCAGCATACCGCAAATACATGGGAATAGCACACGGCGCTTCCATTGTGGGGTTTGGCGCAGGGTTTGATCCAAATGCCGACGAATCTACGCTCGCCCTATCCGCCCTTGTCGAAGGGTTCAATTACGCTATCGAAAAAAAGGACGAATACGGGATAAGGGTGATCTCTAACAGCTGGGGCAGCAGCGGAGAGTTCGATCCAAAAAGCCCGATAGCAAAAGCATCTTTTGAGTGCTATAAAGCCGGAATTGCGGTTTTCTTCGCCGCCGGCAACGAAGGGCCAAACGAAGGCACTATGAACCGCCATTCAGTTGCGCCCTGGGTTCTTTCGGTCGCTGCAGGGGATTTCGTTAACAACATAGCGGAATTCAGCTCCCGCGGCACGGATGCGAAAAAAAGCGGCCTGCCATATGACCATCCAGACATAACTGCCCCGGGCGTCGGAATAACTGCCACAAAGGCGCTTCTCAACACGAATTTAAACCTCCTAAAGCCGACTGAAGCGTTGCTTTATACTACTATGAGCGGCACTTCTATGGCATGCCCACACGTGGCCGGAACTGCCGCCCTAATTCTTAGCGCCAATGACAAGTTGAGCCCGGACCAGATATACGACATACTGACGGGAACTGCGACTCCAATTGCAAACTACAACTATTGGGAAACCGGATCGGGCTACCTAAATGCGCTCGAGGCTTACCGCCTTTCAGTGAAAACCGAAGGCAACATTGGCGAATTTCTTTCTGGAAACATGAAATACGGCGGGCCAGCGACGAATGATTACAGCTATTCGCAAGATTCTTTTTCAGTGGGCTATGGAAAGGCAAGCCAATCCACGGACAGCGGAAGCGCGCTGCGCATTGGGGATTTCACAATAGGATATACAACACTTCTGGTTTTCGGCGCACTTATCCTGGTTCTAGTGCTTGCATCATTCAGGATTGAAAAAGGCAGGGCGCAAAAATAAATCTATAAAATTCGTTATGCTTTGCTGGCATTCGATGCCATTTTTTCCCTTTTTTCCATTAATTTTTGCTTTACTATCTGCCTTTCAATTTCTATCAGCTGGGACTCAAGATCTTTTGTGCTCGCTTTTTCCTGCGGCGGCTTGGGTTTTGCGGGAATTGTCGTTTTTACGGCAGGCGGCGCAGTTGGTAAATTCGCTGGCATTTTCGGCGCGGATTCGGACGGCTTTGCTACAACAGGAACCGGCTGCATTACGGTTGGAGTGGGCGCTGCTGCATTCGGCGCATCAGCCGCGCTAACCGAAATTACTGCAATTGTGGGTTCTGCCTCGAGTAAATCTTCCCGAACAGGTTCTTCGATTCTAGGAGCCTGCGCTTCAACTGTCTTTTCGCGCCCGAACGAGAACCAGGAAGCGATGAAAACGCCGAAAAGAACCAGCGCAAGACCGACCCAAAGCCGGATGCCCGTGTCAAGTATCGCCCCAAGCTGAAGGTAAAACATCTGGACGATTTTTCCATTAACCATGTCTGTTCCGGTGCTGGGGTCGAAAAGAATGTAAGAACCGAAAATCACGAACAGCAGGCCAATCCAAAGAACACCCCTGTAGACGAGGATGCGCCTTTTTCCAGAAGCGTTCGGCTTGTTTCCAGACGAGGATATGAGCAGAAGAACTATGCCTGCAACGGCCATCGCTGCGCCTGCGATGATCTCCCAATTCTCAAAATTTATTGCCATTGCATCGAGGCTCATCAGGAAAAGTATGCTTGAGCCCATGTAATTTACCGTGGATTGCAGGCCAATCGCAAAGTAAAGACCTGCAAGAAGAAGCGCGAGGCCGAAAAAGAATCTCAACGGATGGAATATCTTTGGATTTCTGCGGACTATTTTCAATATTTCGCCCATTCACTATATTAAATGCAAAATTAAAATAGTTTACTGTTCGGCCCTGGTGTATTTCTGGACTGTGCCCATTACGCTTTCCTCTTTCTCGCCTTTTGAAACCCAAGCCCTTCTTACCGTAGTATAAACGCCGCCTCTGGGATTTGCCTTCAGCTCTATGTATGCCCAGCGGGGCTTTACGGCTGCAACGAAATCTTCTATAATCTTGTTCGCAAGATGCTCATGCCAGATTCCGAAATTACGGTATGCGTTGAGATACGTTTTTAGCGATTTTAGCTCAGGTAATTTCTGGTTTGCGACGTAAATTATCTTTATCGTGTAGAAATCCGGAAGGCCTGTCTTTGGGCAAACTGCCGTAAGCTCGGGCGAAACGTATTCTATGACCGTGCGGGTGTCTGAATAGTGGAAATCCGCCGTCTCTATCTCTGGAAATTCCATAATCCCCGAATAAAATGTCCAGTATTATATTTTAGCTCGCGCAACCGAGGAAAGAAATACACATAAATCCGGACAAGGATTAATAAATGCAACCGGATTCCGGCAGGTGAGAGCCGGACTGCATACGATTATACTTGTAATCTCAGTTCTTGTGGTCCTGCCTATTTTTGCACCGCCGACTTTTATGGCTGCGCTTAGCGGCAATGGAAACTGCGGAAGCTGCCACGGCGGATTCAACCCGTTCAAATTCTCGTTCAACGGGCCAAAGGAAGCGTCGGTTGGCGAAGAATTCGATTTTGTGCTAGGCGCAAAAAATACATGGACTCATCAGGTGTCCAACCTCTCTGTCGTGGTTTCTCTCAGTGGCTCGCCTGGGCTTTCATTCGCATGCGCAAAGGGACCTCTTTTGGAAAATGTTTCCGATTCCGTTGGACTGCTGTCGCTAAAGAAGGAAAAGACAATCATTATCGACCAAAATGCCTCGCGCCTGACTGTGGTGCTGGAAGGAAAACCGGGCGTTCACACGCTTAACAATATAGACCTTGCCGTTTCTGCGCCCTCTGGCAGGATATGGAATTCAACTGGACTTGGGGCTTCAGAAAGCGTGACGCTGGAACAGGCTGACATCGCCGCAGGGGGGTATGGAGAATGGAAGGCAACCGTGAGCTGGACTTACGGCGACCCGGATGTGGCTTACAAGCTTGCGATAAATGCAGAATGCTTCTCAGAGCTGCGGGAGCGCTTCGCACTCATAGGAAGCCTCGCGCCAGGCGAGCAGAAGACGGTGTCCTGGCGCCTGCAGTGCATTGAAAAATCCATGAACAACGTCACTGCCACAGGCCGCTGCCATGTGCATTACGACCACACCGACGCCACAATAACAGACGACGCCGACTATGACCGGACTGGAAGAATGCAGATTGTGGTGTCAGATTCGTATGTGAATGGGTCAGGGCAAGATAGTAAAGCCGAAAATGCTCCCGCATGGCTTGTTGCGCAATCCTGGCTTGCAGGACAGATTCTTGGATTTGCCGCACTCGGTCTGATAGCCGCCTCCGTAATAACTGGGGGCTTTCCGAATAACAAGGCAAAAATACGCCTGAACAAAAAATTCGGCAGCGGGGTACGCAGGGTTCGCATACATTGTTGGGTTTCAATTGCGGTAATCGTGCTGTCTGTCCTGCACGGCATCATCCTGCTTTTGGGATTCTATCACGGCAGGCTCACCGGACTTACGCTTGGAGGAATAAGCCTTGCCGCGATGCTTGGTCTGGGGCTAGTTGGATATCTCCATGTTCCTGTTTCTAAGAAAATCGGGCACGGACGCTGGCGCGCGGTCCATATCTCCTTGGCAGCGACGGCGCTCCTGTTCGGACTCTTGCACACGTTCATAGACGGCACCACGCTCCCACGCCTTCTGGGGTATTGAGGTATTGAAATGGCGCACGAACTTAACTCGATCATGCTCTACATCCATCCTCTGCTTGCAGTTCTTGGGCACGTCCTGGTTTTCGCGTCGCTATATCCATCGCTTTGCCGCAAGACTGGAAAGCTTGGGCGCGCAATTCCTCTCATTTCATGGCTGTTTGTTCTGTCTGGGCTTGTCTCCGGCATGGTCTGGGCGCAACTGGCCTGGGGCGCATACTGGTCATGGGATCCCAAGGAAACGGCGACCCTGCTTCTTTTTGCCGGAGTGAGCGCGCATGCACACCTCTTTTACAGAAGCCACGGCAATCCTGCAAGCCGCAAGGCGATTCTGGTGCTTTCAGCGCTGAATTGCACATTGGCGTTAGCTGCCGTTCTTGTTACGTGGCTTGCGGAAGGATTGCACTCCTACACATAGCACTCCAGGAGCCTGCATAAAGTCTTATGTAGGAAGTTCGGATAACGGTTGATTCCGATGATTGAAATCGACGGCGAGCATCTTAAGGTGGAGGACGTCTACGCAGTCGCAATGGGCGAAAAAGTCCGTCTTGCGAAAAGCACCGAATCCAAAATAAAAAAATCTCGCTCGATTGTCGAGAAACTTATCCTGACAGACCGCCCCACATACGGCATAAACACCGGATTCGGCGAGCTTGCAAACGTTCGCATTTCTCCGGGAGATGCAAAGAAGCTCCAGCGCAATATAATTTTGAGCCACGCTTGCGGCGTTGGTGCACCGCTTCCGGTTGAAGTCGTCTGCGCCATGATGTGCCTTAGGGCAAATGCGCTTTCAAAAGGTTATTCTGGCATCCGCATTGAAGTCATTCGGGCGCTTGTGGAAATGCTGAACAAAAACGTGGTTCCCGTGATTCCCGAGCAAGGTTCTGTCGGCGCTTCCGGCGACCTCGTTCCGCTGGCGCATCTGGCTCTTGTCTTAATCGGCGAAGGCGAAGCTTGGTATGAAGGAAAGAGAATGCCGGGCGCAGAGGCGATGAAAAAAGCGGGAATATCTTCGGTTGAGCTTGTTGAAAAGGAAGGCCTTGCCCTCATAAACGGAACGCAAATGATGTGCGCTCTTGGAGTTATTGCGCTAAAGCGTGCAGAGGCGCTGCTGAAAGATGCGCAGATTGCCGCAGCCATGAGCGCAGAAGCATTGAAAGGAACCGACCAGGCATTCCGCTCTGAAATCCACAAAGTCCGCCCGCACAAGGGGCAGGTAGCGGTTGCGCAGAATATGTGGGAGATGATGCGGGGCAGCGAAATCATCGCATCCCACAAGGATTGCCCCAAGGTTCAGGACGCATATTCCATCAGATGCATTCCGCAGGTTCTTGGCGCTTCCAAGGATGCGATTGCATACGTCCGCGGCGTGCTTGAAACCGAAATAAATTCAGCGACAGACAACCCATTGATATTCAATTTCGGCGCAATCTCCGGAGGAAATTTCCATGGCCAGCCATTGGCGCTCGCGCTTGACTTTTTGGGAATCGCAGTTGCCGAAATTGCAGACATCGCAGAGCGCAGGATTGCAAGAATTGTAGATCCTAAATTAAGCGGACTGCCCGCATTCCTCGCAGAAAAAAGCGGCCTGAATTCCGGCCTTATGATTCCGCAATACACTGCGGCATCGCTAGTATCCGAAAACAAGGTGCTGGCGCATCCCGCGTCTGTCGATTCGATTCCAACGTCAGCAAACATGGAAGACCACGTCAGCATGGGCTCCATTGCCGCAAGAAAGGCGCTTAAAATAATTGAAAATGCGGAAAATGTCGTAGCGATTGAATATTTGTCCGCCCTACAAGGACTAACTTTCCATAAAATGAAAGCAGGAAAAGGGACACAGGCGGCGCTGGAAACCCTGCAAAAACAAGTTTCGCCAATAACCGAGGATAGATACTATGTGCCAGACATGCAGAAAATCCGCGAGATGATGCTTGATGGCGCAATAGTCAAGGAAGTGGAGAAAAAAGTTGGAAAATTGAAGTGATTACTTTTTCTTTAACGCCACTATTCTTCGCGGCGACTTTATTTTGACCGGGATTTCATTTTTGTATTTCTTCGCCCGTTTCACTGCCGCTGCGCATTCGGCCACGTATTTCAGGAGAGTTTCGTAGTTGTCAAACTCATATTCCGCTTCTATCGGCCCGTCGAATGCTCTTTCGTATCTGGAAATCGCCTTCCATTCGCGCCCGACCTTTCCGGCCTCGCCGCACATATCTGTCCATTCCGAGTTCATGTAATGGTCGAAAACAATCACATTTTCTGCGGATTCGAAAGCCTTGCGCAACGCTTTTGCTGATGGCATATGGTGAAGGCTGAAAGAGAACAGTGCAAAATCATATTTTTCGCCGCCGCCCAAGTCGAACAGCGACGATTTCTTTGCAGTTATTTTTCCGCCCAGGTTTTTATCCTTTGCATTCTGCATTAATTTTCCAATCTCTTTT